>CAKUMP010000012.1 GCA_934667795.1 uncultured Chthoniobacterales bacterium
CTCTTATAGCTTCCGCTTAAATTTTATTTTACATCCGTTGGAAATGTCCAAACTCCAGCGCCGACGTCCTCGTCGGCAGAAACCGGCCCCCGCAGCTTCCTCTAATACTCATTCAACGTATCGAGGATAAGGCGCGCCAGTTTTTGGATATGGGATTGCTTTTCCGGTGCAGGTGGGATTAGAAACGGGTGGTCGTAATAATAGAGAATGGCGCGGGTAAACGCATGTTCGCGAATAAACTGAAGGCGTTCGGCTTGAGTCGAATGTGAAAAAAGCCCGGCATAAAAAAGAGGTTTGGGATCCTGGGAATCGCCATGCTGCTGAAGCAGAAGAAGGGCGGCCTCACAAGCAAGTTCCAGTCGCTCTGGATCGTGTTCAGCAAGGTACTTGATATATTCATTCGCATGGGTTCGGAGGTCGTCCTTTACGAGCCAGGTAAAATTGATTTTCTGGACTCGTTCTACCGGCGAATATTGCGACAGCTTTCGTAACGTTTGCGACATTATAAGTAGCATGTCACGGAAGTGTAAAATCGTCAAGTTGTGTGCAGATGCGGTTGCATTCTCTGCAAGCATCTGATTGGATAAAATATAACGAGAAAGTATATGTTTGATTTAAGACCATTTTTAACGGAGCGACGGAGGCCGTTTTTTTTTGAATCGATTCGGGTAACGCGTTCTGTTTTGGTCTTTATATTTGCGATTTTAGCAGGGTTGGGGGCGGCTTTATGGCTGAATTTCGAAGCGGGAGTAAACCGCGAAGCCGCGTTTATGGGAGGAATATTTGTTTTAGCCACCATTTTATGGCTGACGGAAGCGATTCCATTGTATGCAACATCGCTTTTGATTATCGGGCTGGAAATTATTTTACTGGCGAACCCCGGGGGGTGGTCGTTTATAGGATTCGAAGAAGGAGGAGGGCCTGGTTATAAAGATATTATCGCATTGGCGGCAGATCCAATCCTGCTGCTTTTTTTTGGAGGATTTTTACTAGCGCGGGCCGCGATGAATGAAGGCGTGGATGAAACGCTTTCCAGTATTTTTTTAAAACCATTTGGAAGACGCCCTTATAAAATGCTGTTTGGGGTGATGTCTGTAACCGCCTGCTTTTCCTTGTGGATGAGTAATACGGCGGCGACCGCCATGATGCTTGCGTTAATTGGACCTATTCTGGCCGGGTTGCCCCCGGAAGATAAATTTCGCAAAGCGCTGGTTCTGGGGATCCCGTTTGGGGCGAACCTTGGTGGATTAGCAACGCCGATCGGTTCTCCTCCGAACGCAGTAGCAATCAGCTTTCTGGCAGATATTGGACATCCCATTTCTTTTTTAACCTGGATGTTGATGACCATTCCGCTGGTGATTGTTTTGATTTTATTTGCCTGGCAAGTATTGGCGCGGGTGTTTCCCTGTTCTTTGGAAAGTGTGCCGGAAGTGAAGTCGGAAAAGAAAATGACCTGGCGCTCGAATCTGGTCGTGGTTGTTTTCAGTATCACCGCGTTGTTGTGGATGACCGATCAGTTTCACGGCTTGCCTGGTGCCGTGGTTGCGTTGTTTCCAGCCATTATTTTAAGTGTGACGGGCGTGATTACGCGAAATGATTTAAATCAACTGGAGTGGAATATCCTTATTTTGATTAGTGGCGGAATTGTGTTGGGCACGGGGCTGTCCTTAAGTGGATTGGATGATGTGATTGTAAGCTGGCTTCCAATGGATCAAGGGTTTTCTGTGATCACCATTGGGGTGGGGCTGGTGGTACTGACTGCAGTTTTAGCCACATTTATGTCAAACACAGCCGCAGCTAACTTGATGGTACCGCTCGGGGTCTCCAGCATTAAAGCGTTTGGAGGAATCGGTGGGGATTTTATCTGGATGGCGGCGAGTATTGCATTGGCAAGTGCGCTGCCCATGATATTACCGATCAGTACCCCACCCAATGCGATTGCTTATGGAACAGGAGAAATCAAAACCTGGCATATGGCATCCGTCGGTGGATTAATCGGGCTGGTGGGGATCACCCTGGTATTAGTGGGGGGACGCTTTGCTTTATCGCTGTTTGGAATGATGGAATAAAAATTGTCAGGAAGCGGGAGAAAAAAGTAAAATCAGAGGAGAAAACGTATGTTAGAAATAGTGATAGAAGCGCGGAAAGCGGCGATCAGCCCATCGATGAAAGTAAAACGCATTCTTCCTTTTCGCTTTTTGAAAGGATAACGATTATGCGCTGGTTAATTCCTTTCGGAATAATTTGCTGGATCGTATTTACGATGCTTTCTGGAGCAGCGGAACCGTCCTGGTGGGAGGATCTGGATACCGAAATCATTCATTTACAAGCGGAAGAAAATTCTGAATTTCCTGTCACCCTGGGGCAATTAAAATATACGGCTATACAGGCAAAAAAACATCTGGATAAATATTTGCCTGGAGGGGCTGGTGAAGAACTTGAGCAGCGTGTTAAAAGTTTTGAACCGCGTACCGGCCAGGAATATACGGAGCAGGAAATTCAGACGTTTCTTAAGCAAGATGAGCAGCAAGTGAATAGGGGGCGATTGACGCTTGTTGCAAAGCCATTTTATGACCGCATGATGGAGGAAGGGTTTCCGGAAGAGAAGAATCCTGTCGATCAGACACTCGCTATGGAAAAAAATCAGATGCCCGCAACTATTGCAGATTTAAAACGCTTTTTTGGATTTAGTTTAGACAAAGATGAGGACAACAATGGGTTAGTGGATTGGTGGGAAGAGGGATATTTCAAAGGAACCGGGCAATCTCCGGACGAGGATGCGGATGGAGATGGTTTGACAAATCTGGAAGAATTTCAGCAACGGAGTGATCCTTCTGATTATTACCATCAGGGCGAAGTGAGGATTACTCCGCGCATCCGTATATTGGGTGGCAATGAACAGATCGGGGTTCTGCAGACTCCTTTGCTGGAGGCTTTACGAGTGGACGTTCGGGATGCTTCTAATGAAAATATTTTACCCAATGCACCTGTTCTTTTTTCTATCGAAACCGGGGCGGGAGCATTTTATCTCAACGATGAATCGTGGCCCCTGCACGATAAATATGTTGTAAGAACCAATCAGGAGGGCGTCGCAGAAGTTTTTCTTTATCCCAGAATAAAGGGGGAAAAACAAAATGGAGAACATGTGCTGAAAGTCCGCCCGGAGAATCAAAAAGGAAAAAGAGGAAAAAGAGGAAAGGGAAAGATGTTTTCCGACGAAGTGACATTTGTGAGTTTTGTCTTAGAGAAGTCGGGACTGACAGCACATTGGCAGTTAGAAGAAGAAAATGAAATGAAACGGACGGATCTTGGTCCTTTTAAATTAGACGGAGAGTGCATCAATTCGCCGCAGCGGATAAGCCGCCTGACGAATGATTTTGCATTGGCGTTTGATGGTGGAAAAGATGAGGGGGGAAGAAGTGCTTACGTGAAAGTGATGGGGCAGAAGAAATTTGCGCCATTGGATTTTGGGCAGAATAGTTTTACGGTGACGTTATGGTTTCGTGGGATACGTGGAGGAGGTGGCGGAGTTTTGTTTGCTAAAGGGGGAGTGGTTGGTGCTCCTGGGTACTACCTTGCATTGACGACGGACGGAAAACTGGAATTCAGTATTGGGAGCGATTTCTATGAATCTCCTTCTGAGATGATTCAGGTACGAAGTCAAAAACGATTTGATGATGAACAATGGCATCATGTTGCGGTAGTGGTGGATCAATCAGAAAAAACGCTGCGACTTGTGGTGGATGAAATTGCCGTTACTTTGGAGAAAGTGGAAGGAAGCGGAGGGGGTATTGGGGACGGACCTTATTTGGATTTTCAGATGCTGAAACATCTTGCAGCAGGTGCTCCAGGAGAGCATTTTTACCTGGGATGCCGGAATGGAGAAAGTGCATTTTTGATGGGCGCTTTAGATGATATTCGTGTGTTTCGAAAGGCACTGAACAATACCCAGATAGTTAGTTTGATTCATCAAAGTAGTGAATTAATGGTTTCTTCTATTACTTATACGATAGACGAAGACACCGCAGGACATTGGGAGTTGCAACATACCGGGGGCGGACATGGCATGGCTGAGTATCGGATTCTGACGCCCACCGCGAATGGCGACTTGGTGTTAAAAGACGAAAAAGTGACCTATTACCCAAATGCTCATTATAATGGGAAAGACCGTTTTGTGTTTTCTGTCACAAAAAATGGCACGACAGAAGAAGCCTTGGTTAATATTGTGATAAATCCTGATAATGACCCCCCATTGGTTTATGCTGGACCTAATCAAAATATTGTTTTGCCTGCGCATGCTTCGCTTCAGGGTTCGTTGATGGATATTGATACGGAACTGGACGAGATCGAGACATCATGGTCAAAAGAAGAAGGTCCCGGTAATGTTGTTTTTTCGAGCCCGGAAACATTAGGTACAACTGCGGAGTTTGATGCACCTGGCAATTATGTGTTAGTCTTGAGGGCGCGTGATAGTGCGTGGCGGAGTGATTCTATACGCGTGATGGTTTTGCCTGAAAATACAACGGATCTGCCGGTAGTCCGTATGGTGTCACCTGAAAATAGAAAGTATTATGATTTGCACACCACCTTGCATTTGAAGGTGTCTGCACAGACAGCGGAAGGGGCCACTATTGAAAAGGTGGAGTTTTATGAAGGAAGTCGAAAGATCGGCGAGGTTCTGGTGCCGAATAGCGTATCAGGGTATTATGAAATGGATTGGACGCCTGAACGTTTGGGAGGGTATTCCCTTAGTGCGATAGTATGGGATTCTGAAAAAAGGACAAATGTTTCTTCGAGGGCATTAGTGATGATTAAATACAAAGGATGGTTTAGCGGAGGTGAGTTTGCATCAGGAAACGAAGGGTATTCTGGTATCGGAGGAAATGGCGGTGCCAGCGTGGGGCATCGGGTTGGCCCTGGAAGTGAATTTTTCGATGAAAAAAATTCCCAAAATTCCCAATAGCAGGGCGAGTAATTTTTTTTCTAAAAAACGCATTCCTCTTTGCTCCAATACGGATGTTTTTTTGCTGATCTTTCTAGGCATGATATTTTGCGTCTCTACGTGAACATTGATCTATAATTTCCCCTTTTTAGCTGGAAGTACCATGGGAAAGAGGGCAGAATAAGGAGATATGCGTGTATGGTTAGCCTTAATTGTGGGAGTGGTACTGGTGATCTGGTATCTGCAGTTTGATTACCGGAGATCGGAAGGGGTGGCACGGTCGGTGTATCTGATTGGATTGGAAGCGAGAGAAACGTTGTCGGAACAGGTTGATGAGCCGTCGGAGGATGTTATTCAGGTGTTGCAACAATTACGGCGTGCGGTGGAACCCTTAAAAGGTGAGCAGGGGGAACTATCGAGAGAGTCCGTGACAACACTCCTCGAAATGGCAGAAAAAAGAAATAAACTGGCGCAAAGTAAGCAGCAGTTGAATGCGGGAAGTCCGGATGCATCGAAGCTGGAACTTCAACAGCAAATGGACAAAAAGTGGGAAGAGGATGTGATTCAGTTTAAATTGAAATTAAATAATTCTTTGCTTCCATTGCGGGAATTACTGGGGCCCGACCTTCCTCCCGGGGAATGAGCAGGAATTCAGGGCATTTAAAATCGTGAGAATCTCCGATTGCAGGAGAGAAGGGATTTGGGTATAGTCGGCGGATTATGATCTGGAATTTAGCGAATGAACAATTGCGGGATTTGGTTTCTTATGAGCCGGGGAAGCCAGTGGATGATGTGGCGCGGGATCTGGGACTGGCTCCCGAAAGTATTATCAAGCTCGCATCCAATGAAAATCCGCTGGGTCCGTCGCCAAAAGCGCTGGCTGCGATGCAGGCGATGCTGAATCAATCCCATTTTTATCCCGATGGGGGAGGCTACCATTTACGGACTGCAATCGCAGATAAATTTGATCTGAAACGGGAAAATGTGATCCTCGGGAACGGATCCAATGAAATTATTGAATTTTTAGGGCATGCCTTTTTATCCAAAGGAGATGAAATTGTCGTTTCGGCACATTCCTTTGCGGTTTACCATTTAATGGCACAGTTATTTGGCGCTAAAACGATCGAAGTGCCCGATCCGGGATTTGCGCATGATCTGGACGGGATGTTGAAAGCGATTACGCCTAAAACAAAAGAAGTTTTTATTACCAATCCAAATAACCCGACCGGGACCTTGCTGAAGCAGGACGAGATCGATGCTTTTATGGCAAAGGTCCCGCCGCATGTGATCGTGGTTTTTGATGAAGCCTATTACGAATTTGTGGATAACCCGGCGGATACATTGAAGTATGTACGGGAGCGGGAAAATGTGATTGTGTTACGGACATTTTCCAAGATCCAGGGGCTGGCAAATCTGCGGGTCGGTTATGGGCTGGCGCATGAAGGATTGGCTTCTGTTTTGCAGAAAACAAGACAGCCATTTAACGTAAACGGAATTGCACAGGCAGGTGCTCTGGCCGGGTTGCTGGATCAGGACCATCAGGATTTAACAAAACGAATTACCGATGAAGGCCGCGCGTATCTGGAAAGTGAATTCGCTTCATTAAATCTGGAATATGTTCCAAGCTATGCAAATTTTGTGATGGTGAAGGTGGGCGATGGAAATAAACTTTTCAAGGATTTGATGGCAAAGGGCGTGATCGTACGCGCAATGGCAAGCTATGGGCTGCCGGAGTGGATCCGTGTATCGGTTGGAACCATGGAACAGAACCAGAGATTTGTACAAGAACTTCATCTGGCATTAGAAGGAAATTCCGCAGGTTGACTGTAGAATCCAGGGAGGGCATGAGCGAATCGGATACTATAGCGGCACTGGCAAGCCCACCGGGAGAGGGGGCAATCAGTTTAATCCGGATCTCCGGGCCTGAGGCAATTTATGTCGCAGACAAAATATTTCTGGGACATGCTGCGCCACATGAGATGCGCAGCGGACATCAGCGCTTCGGCGGGATATGGGATCAGGGGAAAAAGATAGATGAGGTGATGCTGGTGGTGCATCGCGCTCCCCGGTCTTACACGGGCGAACATGTGGTGGAAATTTCCTGTCATGGTGGTGTGCTGATTACCGGAAAAGTCCTGCAGACGGTTTTGCGTCATGGCGCACGGATGGCACGTCCGGGGGAATTTACGGAACGTGCATTTCTGAATGGTAAAATGGATCTGACGCAGGCAGAGGCGGTGATGGATTTGATTCGTGCGCAAAGTGAACTTGCGATGCGAAGCGCTCAGGAACAGTTGTCCGGACGCCTGGGGCATCAGGTTATGGAATTGCGGGACCGGGTGCTGGGTGTGCTGGCACATGTGGAAGCATATATTGATTTTCCGGAAGAGGATATTGATCCGGAAACCGGAGATGCCTTGGTGGGAAGAATGGTGGATGTGGAAAAACAGATTCAGAAACTGCTGGATACTGCAGAGACCGGACGTATTTTGCGCGAGGGAGTTCGCACGGTTCTGGCGGGCGCTCCCAATGCCGGAAAATCCAGTCTGTTGAATGCAATGGTCGGGTTTGACCGGGCAATTGTCAGCGAAATTCCGGGAACGACGCGCGACACGATTGAAGAATGGGTGCATTTTCATGGATTGGCATTGCGGCTCATTGACACGGCCGGGCTACGGGAAACAGAAGACGTGGTGGAAGCCGAGGGGGTGCATCGCACAAGAAAAATGCTGGGCATGGCGGATGTGGTTTTACATGTCGTGGATGCAAGCCAGCCGAAACCCGCCGGGTTTACGCGCGAGACAGCAGAACATGCATTTTTGATTTTAAATAAATCCGATATTGGGACTCATCCGGACTGGCAGGACGATATTGGAAAGGAAGGCGTAGTTCCGGTAAGCTGCGTGACCGGGGAGGGGATCGACCGGATGGGAACATTGATGGCGGAGGCGGTCGGAATGGCTTCATTGGGAAATGATGGCGGAGTCACTGCCATTAACACCAGACATCGCATGTGTCTGGAAAAAGCCCTGCAGGCAATGCAGAAAGCAGTGGAAAGCATGCGCGCACAGGAATCCCCGGAATTTGTCGCTATCTTTATTCGAGAAACACTGGATTTTGTCGGCGAAGTCGTCGGTAAAACCGATACAGAAGATTTATTAGGAGAAATTTTCAGCACATTTTGTCTGGGGAAATAAACTGCTCTGAAACTCAACGGAAAAAAGTAAGATTGTGTATGCATAAAGCAAGATGGAGTCTTTTCTTTTTAAATGAGTTAGCTAATGTGAATTAATGAAAACAGATGCGAAGATTGTAAGGATCGAAACGGCGGTGGCTCCCGGGATGGCGGGGTTGTTGATGTGTCGGGTGTTTACGGAGGATGGGTTCGCAGGGCATGGGGAGACATATTATATTCCACGAGCGGTAGAGGCAGTGATTCATGACTGGATGGCGCCGCGGTTGTTAGGAGCATCTGCATTTGATGTGGAAGGGCATTGGCGGTTTTTATATGAACGGGCAGCCAATTTTGGTGCACGAGGGGCGGAGTTGCGTGCGATTTCCACGATTGATCTGGCGTTATGGGACATTAAGGGCAAAGCAACCGGGATGCCGGTCTGGCAATTGTTGGGCGGTCAGACACAAAAAGGGGTACGTATTTATAATAGCATCGGATACGGAAAAGCATCGACTCCAAGACCAGGTGGCAGATGGCCGGGGTATGGTCAAATGGGTGATAAAGATCCTCTAAATGATTACTGGAATGCAATCCATGAGCCTGAAGCGTATGCACGTCAGTTGCTGGAAGAAGGAATTAGTGCGACAAAATTATGGTCATTTGATTTTGCTGCGCATAAAGAAAATGGAAATGTTTATATCAGTCCGGCAGATTTGAAAAAAGGGGTGGAACCATTCCGCGCAATTCGGGAAGCGGCAGGGGATCAGTTGGATTTAATATTGGATGGGCATGGCTTTTTCCAATTGCCGGTTGCAGTCCAGATTGCGGATGCTTTACGTGAGATTCGCCCGCTCTGTCTGGAAGATGTCATACGTCCCGATTGCATCGACACGATACGTGATTTCCGGGACCGTTGCGGGTTACCGCTGGCGGTCAGTGAAATGTTGATCGGGATGGAAGATTATCGGCTGCTGCTGGAAAAACGCGGCGCGGATTATGTGATGATTGACCCCACCTGGGTGGGTGGGATTTCGCAGACACTCAAAATTACGGATTTTGCACAGGCCTATAATATCCCGGTCATGATGCATGATTGTACCGGGCCGCTGACTTTACTTGCCGGGGTACATGTCGGGATCGCACGTGGAAATGTCGCCTGGCAGGAAACTGTTCGTATGAATATGCGCGAACGGTATCCGGCATTGGTGACCAATGCAATCCCGGTGGTGAATGGACGCGTATATGCGCCGGATGCACCCGGGCTCGGTGCGGACTGGCAACCGGAATTGTTTGCAGACGCGACAGAAGTCAGGGTAAGTAAGGTTTAATGCCAGAATGTCTGCAGAAAAAAACTGAAACAGAAAGAAGGATGTGATGAATATTCCCGGGGGATTTAATTTCAAAGATTTAAATGGAAAAACGCTGGTGGTGACAGGGGTGACACGGGGAATAGGAAAAGCGTTGTTACCCTTTTTCTTTGATCAAGGGATGCGCGTAGTTGCTGTAGGGCGAGGGAAAGAGCGTCTGGAAGCCGTCAGGAAAGAATTCGGCCTCAGCGAGGAGCAATGCCTGATCGTCGATTGTGATTTGGGTGAGGTGGAAGCCGTGCAGAAAGCAGGAGCAGAAATATTGGCGAGTGGATGGCAAATAGATGGTATTTTAAATAATGCCGCGATCGATCCCCGCACACATTTTGAACAGGGAGATCAGATGTTCTGGGAAAATATATTTCAGGTGAATTTATTTTCTGCGATAGCATTGACGCGTTTGTTATTACCCAGGATCAAGGAGAGTTCGCAGGGAAGGGTGTTGTTTACCGGGTCGGTCTTATTTGAACTGGGTGGGGGATGTCTGACAGGATATGTTTCTACCAAGGGTGCGCTGGAAGGGCTTACGAAATCGTTGGCACATGAATTGCAGCACACCGGGGTAACCGTCAATTGTGTGGTCCCGGGTGCTATTTCTGTTGAGAAAGAAACGGGCACGACCGAAGGGCATCAACGCCTGATTCAATGGCAAACGGTTCCTCGTCGGCTGGTTCCATCTGATTTAGCCGGGATTATTTGTTTGTTATTGAGTGGGGCGGGAGGCGGAATGACCGCACAGAGTATTACCGTAGATGGAGGCATCGTGCACCCATTGGCATCAGGAGAAGTTCAGGGAAAACGCTTGAACCCACCATGGCCATTAACCTCAAAGACAGATGCTCCTGTCGATTCGCTTGAAACTGAAAATAAAGAGGAATCGGATTTGAAAAATATTTAAGAATGCCAAAGAATAAGTTAGAAAATTCTAAATTTTAAAATCATGAGTACAGGAAAAAAACGCGTCGCAATTATGGGGATTTTTCATGAGAGTAATACTTTCATCCCTGAGCCTACTACTTTAAAGCATTATCAGGAGAAGATTTTTTTACAGGGAGAAGAGATTCGTGAAAAATACGGGAAGGCGCATCACGAGATCACCGGGTATTTAGAAGTGTTGGATCGTGAGGGGGTGGAAGCAGTGCCTGTTGTTTTTGCCAATACCTCCCCCTGGGGGAAAGTGTCGGATGAGGCATTGGACACGATTTGGGGGATCATGCGTGAAGGGCTGGAAAAACAAGGCCCATTTGATGGTGTCTTGGCAGTTCCGCATGGGGCGGGAGTAAATGAATCCCGTCACGATATGGATGGATGGTGGTTGACGGAGCTACGAAAAAAAGTGGGGAATATTCCGATTATTGCGACGATGGATCCACATGTGAATTTTACACAGGCGATGGTGGATGCCTGCAATGCCTGTATTGCTTACCGGGAAAACCCACATTTGGATCAGCGCCAGCGTGGAATCGAGGCCGCCGAATTGATGGTGCGTACCTTGCGGGGAGAAACTTCTCCTGTAGGAGCCGGAGCATTTCCGCCGATTGCGATTAATATTGAGCGTCAGTTAACCTTTGCAGAACCCATGCTGGAAGTGCATCGGGAGTTGGAAAAAGTCCGTCAGATTCCTGGTGTTTTGACCGCGAGTGTTACCCTGGGATTCCCGTATGCGGATGTCCCGGAAATGGGGTCTGCCTTTACAGTTGCTACGGATAATGATTTGCCATTGGCACAAAAGCTGGCAGATCAATTAGGGGAATGGTTAATGGAAAACCGGGAAAAATTCCGGGGAGTGATGATTTCCCCGGAAGAAGCAATTGCTCAAATCGAAAACAGTCCGAAGCCAGTTGGATTACTGGATATGGGAGATAATATGGGTGGTGGTGCTCCAGCGGACTCCACGGTATTGGCACATTTACTGGAAAAGGATGGACGCTTTACGTCTGTAGTTTGTTTAGCCGATGCTGAAAGCGTGGATGCTGCTTATAAGGCGGGAATTGGTGCAAAAATTCGCTTGAAGATCGGTGGAAAATTATCAATGACTCCCGCAGAGCCGCTGGATGTGGAAGTGACGGTAGTTCGTTTTCACGATGGAATTTATACGGAAACGCAACCACGTCATGGCGGTGCCATGGGAGGAAATATGGGGCCAACTGCAGTGGTGCAAACGGATCGTGGTATGACGTTACTCCTGACAACGATTCGGACCGGACCATCAAGCATTCAATCTTTGATATCAAGTGGAATTAACCCTGAAGAATTTGATGTGATTGTGATCAAGGGCGTCCATGCGCCAGTGGGTGCCTATGCCGAAGTATGTCCGACACTTATTCGGGTCAATACTCCGGGCGTCACGATTGCGGATATGGAAGCGCTGGAATATAAACATCGGAGAAAACCGTTGTTTCCATTTGAAAATTTCTGATCAGCGGGCGTGTTTTTTTAAATAGGATCCGCAGGAGCGACGTACAATCAATGACCCAGGGATGATTGTGATGGAAGACTGGGGCATGGTTTTACGACGAATTAAATCGATCAAAAGGTTGGCTGCATTATGTGCAATTTCCTTTACGGGGTGCGCAACGGTTGTCAGAGGAAGCAACCCGGCTTCTGCAAACGGTTCATTCTCGAAGCCTGTAATCGCAAGTTGCTGAGGAACCTGGATTTCTGCTTCCCCACAGGCAGTCAACGCACCAAGCGCCCAGTTGTCATTACTGCAAAGCACCGCTTGAGGAAGCTGTGGTTTTTGCAAAAGTTTTTTCATGGCTTCATAACCAGGCTGATAAGGCGAGAGCGGTTTCGTTTCCAATGAAGAAGAATAAGTCGAAAACTCAACCTGCCCTTTGACCCCCTTATGTTCATGGATCGCTCTCTCAAACCCCAGTTGCGATTTCGCACTGTGCCAGGAAGAGGGGCTTTCTTTTCCCAGGAGTAACGTCAGCGTTTTATGCCCTAGAGAAATCAGATGCTTTGTCAGCGTATAAAATCCGCCTTCTTTATCAGACATAAAACGGGGGATCCCTTGAAGGTGTTCACCGCCCATACTGACCACAGGAATATCCGCATTCAGCAGGGCATCAAGATATTTTTGTATGAATTGAAGATGTGGGTGCATAAGTAATACGCCCTCCACACGTAAACTGATCATTTTTTCACAAGCACTGTCGTCCAGTTCTGTAAACCAGAAAACATCTTGAACAAAAGGTTCAAATCCTCCTCGCGTAATGGCTTCCACAGAATGAATCAGTTTTTGAATCGGCATCTGCTGAAGACCACCAAAATTGATAACACCAATCAGTCCGGAAGTTCCTTTTCGGATAGTCTGCGCGTAACGATTCGGGCGATACCCCATCCGCTTTGCAGTCACCAGAATCTTTTTAGATAATTCCTTGGAAATTTGTGCAGTCGGCTGTCGCGATAACACCGCCGCTACTGTCGAACGCGATATATTTAACTCTGCCGCAATCTGTGCTTGTGTAACTTGTGCCATACTTAATTTTACTTGGGATGGTTTTGGGAGCGGAGTTGTCTTGGGGAGAGGTTAATTTTGTTACGGAGCCAGGAGGAGAAATGGGAGAGGGAGGAGAAGCCGAGTTCGAACGCGATTTCTTTGATGGGTTGTTGGGAGTAGAGGATGCGTTCGGTAGCGTATTCGAGGCGTTGCCGTTCCTGGTATTGGTGTGGGGTAACGCCTAATTGTTTAATAAAGAGGCGATCGAGTTGGCTGGCGGAGAGGTGGACTTTTTGGGCGATATCTTTATCCGTGAGAATCAGGTGGGAGGGGGATTGTTCGAGAATTTTAAGAGCTTTAAAAACGCGAGGATCGATGGTCGTGGGATGGGATTGTGTATATCCAGTCTTCTCGAGGCAGCGCATGGCATGATGGACCCATGCGAAAAATTTTTCCTGGATGTGAAGATGGGTGGAGAAAGTTCCGGGACAACTGACGAGAGTTGTGCAGGCGTCCGGGAAATAATGGTCCACGGTTTGTTCGAGAGAATCTGCATAGCGTTCGAGTTCGGGAAAATCAGATTTATCGAAGATGGCGGCAGTGGGCCAATTGAAAGGTTGGAGGTTACCGGGGAGGGTCAGGTGAAAATTGATGGAAAGGACTTCTGCATTTTCTGAAAAAATCTGCTGACGATTTCCTGGGCGGAGGAAGACCCACTGGTCGTTTGTTGCATGGCGAGAGCCGGCGGAATTAATAATTTCGAGCGAGCCTGAGAGTAAAAGGAATGCGGAATAATTCGGCATGTAGGCATGGAGATTCAAATTGCGTGGGAGAATCTGTTTTTTATAAATCCAGATTAAATAGGAACGGGATTGGTTCCAGACCATTTGTTCGAATTGAAAATCCTGAGGTGTATCAAGTGGATCAGGCATAAGGGCACAGAATGTTATTTTGCATGAAATGTGAAACTCAATGCATGAAATGTGAAAGTGAATTTATTCGATCTTTTTTACCGGTGCTTTATGGTTGGAAGTTAAATTATTTATTAATTATGAATATATATCAGCATTCGAACACATATTATATCAAAAACGAAACGAAACCGGAACAGGAAGTATTGGAGGTCGATTTATGTGTGTATGGTGGTACTTCAGGGGGAGTGATGGCCGCAGTGCAGGCGAAACGTCTGGGATATCGGGTGGTCTTGCTGGTATTTGCAAACAGGATCGGAGGATTAACGGCAGGTGGATTGGGGGCAACAGATATCGGAAATAAGGCTGCTATCGGTGGCCTGAGCCGGGACTTTTATAAAAAAGTGGGGGAAAAATATGGAGAGGATATTTCATGGAAGTTTGAACCTTCTGTTGCTCATACGGTATTTCAGGAAATTTTACAAGAAAATGATATTCCAGTTTATTATCAACAGCATCTTAGTAATGTCAAAAAAGAAGGGAATCAAATCCGGGAAATTGTGATGGAGCACGGGCAGGTAGTGCGTGCGAAGATGTTTGTAGATGCGACATACGAAGGCGATTTAATGGCGAAAGCCGGAGTTTCGTTTCATGTAGGACGCGAGGCCGGATCCGTGTATAATGAAATTTATAACGGAGTGCAATTGGGGCATCGTTTCCATAATTTTGACCGTTTTGTAGATCCGTATAACAAGCCGGGAGTTCCGGAAAGTGGGTTGTTGCCGGGAGTGGAAATTCCGGATTCGCTGGAGCAGCGCGCCGGAGATCATCGCATTCAGGCGTATAATTTCAGGATGTGTCTGACGCAGCGTGAAGATATTCGTGTTCCATTTCCTAAACCAAAAGCATATGATCCTGAGCGGTATGAATTGTTGGCTCGTTATCTGGCAACGGGAGTCTGGGACGTATTGCGACTGAGTGTGATGATGCCCAATGAGAAGACCGATACCAATAACTATGGCGGGTTTTCTTCCGATAATATTGGACGGAACTACGAGTGGCCGGAGGGGAGTTATGAAAAGCGGGAAGAAATTTTTCAGGACCATGTGAATTATACGCAAGGGATGTATTGGTTTTTAAGTCATGATGAACGGGTTCCTCCGCATATTCGTGAAGAAATGGCGACATGGGGGCTGCCGAATGATGAATTCCTGGAAACAGGACATTTTCCGTCAGAGTTGTATATTCGGGAAGCGCGGAGGATGGTGTCGGCGTATGTGATGACAGAACAAAACTGTGTGGGAGCCTTGCAGGTTGAAGATCCGGTCGGGCTGGCGGCCTATACCATGGATTCTCATCATTGCCGTCGGGTGCTGTTAGGGGGACGCGTACATAATGAGGGAGACGTCCAGATTGGAGGATTTGAGCCTTATCAGATTTCTTATCGTTCGATTGTTCCGAAAGAAGAGGAGTGTGGAAACTTAATGGTGCCGTTTTGTTTGTCTGCCTCACATATTGCATTTGGTTCCATTCGCATGGAGCCAGTGTTTATGAATTTAGCGCAGTCCGCCGTGACCGCAGCCCATTTGGCGATGCAGCAGGGCTGTTCTTTGCAACAGGTTCCGTATGAAGCATTACGAAAATTGTTGCTTGCAGACGGACAGGTCCTGGAGTGGTAATACTTTATAATGCTCCTGTTAGGGGTTTAAAACCTTACATGAAATCACTGCTGTCCAAAATAAAAATAAATTGAACAAAGAATCTTGAATTGACGAACATTTAAGGCCTGTTTAGAGCGGATTTCATTTTCATCCCCCCCTTAGTTCAAAACAGAAAGGGATCCGCAGATTAACGCAGATTAACGCAGATTTTTTAAGAAGAATAAGAGGAAGAAACTTTGTGTTCATGGATTAAATTTGCGTCTATTTAGGTTGGATTTGGACAAAATGATAAATCATAAAAATTTTAAAGAATAATTTGCGGATATTTTAATGCTATTCTCCCTGTGTGAAATGGAATCCACTGGAAATTTTCCGGGAAGTGGTGGATAATGGGAAGATATGGTGTTAAATGAGTCAACTGAGAAGGCGATGGAGCGCTTGCTGACGTCGAATCGTTCCGGAGAATTGTTTTGGGTGGAGGAAAAGAAGGAATTTGTCGTGCGCTCGTATCGTCGTGGAGTTACGCTTGCGTATCTGAGCCGATTGGAGTGGGGGGATTTAATGGACTTAGTGGGGGTGACGTCCAGGATGCTGGAAGGGATGGAGGGAGGCAGTGGGGAATGTCAGATTTTATCCCGACGCAATACGGATCTGGATGTGTTGGAACTGGTGGTATTACACCCGATGGCAGAAAAATGGGAAGGGGAGATGTTGGGCGAGAATTAAACGTTTTTAACATTTTTAATGATCATGGCGATTCAAAAAAAATATGATTTTATTGTGTTGGGCGGTGGGAGTGGTGGGTATGCGGCAGCGAGAACCGGGGTAGCATCGGGGTTACGGGTATTGGTGATAGATGGGGGGACTGAGATTGGGGGATTATGTATTTTACGTGGCTGTATGCCGAGTAAGACATTGATAGAATCGGCAAATCGTTATCGGGTGATGAGAGAATGTGAAGAGTTTGGTTTGGGGGCAGAGGGGATTTCATTTTCCGGGGAAGCGATTATTGCGAGAAAGCGGCGTCTTATTAAAGAGTTTGCGGATTATCGTGCTGAGCAATTGCAGGATGGGCGTTTTGATTTTGTGCGGGGTTTAGGACGTTTTGTGGGGAAGAACAAAATTCGGGTAAGGGAAGAATCGGGCGAGGAATGGGATGTGGAATTTGCAAAATGTCTGGTTGCGACTGGTTCAGAAACCAAGCTGTTGGGGATCCCTGGATTAAAAGAAGCGAAGCCCTGGACAAGTGATGATGTGCTGGACAGCGCCTATATTCCTGCTTCCATCATTGTATTAGGTGGAGGCGCGATCGCATTGGAATTAGCGCATTATTATGGAGCCTTAGGCGTAGAGGTAAAAGTAATCCAAAGGAGTGCGCAGGTTTTACGAGGAACCGACAAGGACATGGCCGAGGTTGTGGTCGATGCATTTCGTGCGCGAGGAATAGAAATTTTTACGGACACAGAATTGCAGCGCGTGGAAATACGTGATGGGAAAAAAGTCGTCCATTTTTTACATGAAGGAGTCCCTTGCGAGGTGGTGGGAGAAGAAATTCTGGAATGTTTGGGGAGAAAACCTGCCACAGGGAAATTGAATCTGGAAGCACTTGGTGTAGAGGCAGCAAAAGGTGGGGCATTAGAAACCGGGTTGGATCAGAAGGTATCGGGAGGAGAGGACATTTATGCCGCAGGTGATGTGTGTGGACCTTATGAAATTGTGCATTTGGCGATAGAGCAGGGGGAAATTGCGGCGAGAAATGCTGCAAGAGAACTGGGTCATTTATCGGGAAAAATGGAAACGATGGATTATCGTCTGAAAATGTTGGGGATTTTTTGTGAGCCACAGGTGGCGTCGGTAGGGCTGGGGGAAGAGGAAGCACGAGAAGAAGGACGAGATATCGAAGTCGCGACCCACCCGTTCGACGATCACGGGAAGTCAATGGTGATGGGAGAATTACATGGATTTGTAAAACTGGTTGTGGACCGGGAAAGCAGGGAAATTATAGGTGGGGGAGTAGTCGGACCACATGCTGTGGAATTGATCCATGAGGTTGCAGTGGCGATGGCATTTCGCGCGACAGCCGGGCAATTTGCAAAAGTCCCGCATTATCATCCCACGTTGAGCGAGATATGGACTTATCCTGCAGAAGATTTGGCTTGAGAGGCCGTGGGAGACAAAGATATTTCTCGCTTTAAAAGTGATGGCATGAGAAATATCCGGTTTGGAAAAAGCGATAAAAAAAGAAATTTTATTTTTATGAGCCTGTTTGAGAACGTCGATGTATGGGCTGAAGATATCTGCTGGTTTTTCGATGAAAAGGCAATGCTGACCGTTTTTCAAGCGTTGGAATATCCTGAAGAAATTTTTCCTCCATTGAAAACGGCTGCAGAAGAGTTAAGACGCAATAAAGGACTGCAAGCGGAGTTCCTGAAGTTTCATCAGCTTTGGCGAAATGACCGTAAAAATGAAATGGAAGATCCAAAGAAAATTCTTTGGAACGCATTAGTGGTGCTCAGCGAAATGCCTGTCCTTTTTCAAAAACATCGGGACTTGAAGATCCCTTGGAAAGTTACCGTCGATACTTTAAGAGACTTACCCAGACGTATGCGGGAATATTTCGACCGAGGGGGGACCTGGGGATTCGATGCTCAAACGTGGATGCATATCCACATGGAAGGGAAATTGTACCAGATCGGACGCTTGCAGTATGCGCCCGGGAAACAACGTTATCCGGCAAATGTTTTTTGGAACGGAAAACAACTGATCGCACTTGCACGACCCGATGTTGGATGTGACGAACAGGGCTGGGTTCGCAAGGAAGAAGAGGCGAAATGGACGACCACCTGGAATGAACAGGATGGAATGATTGAAGCCCATGCTGTCGCCGCCGATGGAAGCATCGAACGAACAGTAACGCGTCTTTCAAAAAAGGAATTTCGATGTCTCCTGGATGCCAACAGTTCGATTTTGCATGTGCATATTCCGATGGGGGAAAAGCTGAGTGCAGCGAGTTGCCGGGAATCCGTTGCAAATGCTTTTCTGTTTTTTGACCGGTATTTTCCGGAAGTGCAATGGAAAGCCGCTTGCTGTTCCTCCTGGCTGCTGGATCGGGGGATGAAAAACTTTTTGCCAGAAACCTCCAATATTCTTGCTTTTGAGAAAATGTTTTTCCCGCTTCCCGCATTAAATACGAGTGACCATGGGCATTATCGTTGGGTATTTGGCAAAGGCATAAACGCAGAAACTGCACGCAAAATGGAGGCAAAGACACGCCTGCAGAGGGGGATTGTACGCTATGTGGAAAACGGTGGCATTTTGAAAACCGGCGCAGGCTGCATTATAAAAGAATCATGGATGAGAGAAGCAACAGGAATGCCAGACAAAGCGTAAAATTTAATATTAAAATTAATTTGAAAAGTTTGTAAAAAATGACGAATGGGAGTTGACAAAAAACAAAGGTGCATTAACAGTGTTCTATTGTGCTGAAAAGAATTTTATCTTCTAATAATGAACCTGAAGCGACTGCTGACAAAGCACGCACGGAACAAACCGCTGCTGACAAGGAGCGCAAGGAACAAGCGACTACTGATCAAAAGCGCAAGGAACATGAGCTCCGGTTAAGTACGGGAGCACCGCTCGCTTCATTTCAACAAACTCAACAACAACAACCTATTCAACAAACTAATTCCATGTCTGATTTAAATTCCAATAAAAACATTCTTTCCAACGATGTCGAAATCAAAGGATCGATTAAATTCCATAATGAACTGATTATTGACGGTCGTATTGAAGGAGAGATTACTTCAGACGGGGTTTTGACCGTGGGCGAAAACGCAGAAATCAAGGGCGAGATCAAAACGAAGAGCGTGTCGGTCTTTGGGAAAGTTCATGGAAATATCACGGTGCAAGAGCGCTGCGAATTAAAATCCAAGGCACAGTTGGTAGGGGATTTACGCGCTGCACGTCTGGTGATTGAAGAAGGCGCCACTTTCGTTGGTAAGTCTGAAGTTACCCCTAACAAGGTGAATATGCCCAAGACAGAAATCGTTCGGAATGAAAATGACAAGGGCGGGAAAATTTCTTCCATTGGAGGAAATTAAATTCCCCACTTCCATTTCCCACTCCCTTTAAAGATGAGATAAAG
>CAKUMP010000013.1 GCA_934667795.1 uncultured Chthoniobacterales bacterium
AAAGTCTCCAAAGTCTCCAAAGTCCCCAAAGTCCCCACAGTCCCCAAAGTCCCCAAAGTCCCCAACTAGCCGACGGGACGTCGGCGTGCCCAGCAAGAAGGTCTGCCGACGGGGACGTCGGCGCTCCCAGGGTCGGCGCTCCCAGGGGTTCCTCAGGATTATGCGTGTTTTCTGGCAACGGGGCTGGTATAATGGGCAACAGAATATGAGTGCTAATAATGAGATTGGGATCGCGGATATTGTGGAAACACTGGAATCGATAGCGCAGATTCTAGAATTGAAGGGGGAGAATCCGTTCAAAGTGCGTGCTTATACGAATGGGGTACGTGCGTTGGAGAACTATTCGGGGAATGTATTGGAGATGGCGCGGGAGGGGAGGCTGTCGGAAATTGAAGGGATTGGGAAAGCACTTTCAGAGAAAGTGGGAGAGTTGGTCCTGACCGGACGAATGGGGTATTATGAGGAATTGCGGCAGGAATTTCCGGAATCCTTATTTCAGATGTTTGACTTACCGGGGTTTGGAGCGAAAAAGATCAAAGCGGTCTATG
The DNA here is from genome assembly GCA_934667795.1 of uncultured Chthoniobacterales bacterium. GTDB lineage: Bacteria > Verrucomicrobiota > Verrucomicrobiia > Chthoniobacterales > CAKUMP01 > CAKUMP01. The sequence goes on from CAKUMP010000013.1 coordinate 549, forward strand.
AAAAGCTGGGAGTAGATTCTGTAGAGAAACTGGAAGCGGCGTGTCAGGATGGAAGTGTGGCAAAACTTCCAGGGTTCGGGGCGAAATCGGCAACCAATATTTTGAAATCGATTGAACAGGTCCGGACTTACGAGGGCGAATATTTATTTGGAGAAGTTTATAAATTTGCTGAAAAAATCCGGGAACGGTTGCGGGAGCATGAGGCGGTATCGCAATGCGAAATTGCCGGCAGTTTTAGACGTCGAAAAGAAACGGTTCATGATCTGGATTTTTTAGTTGCGACAAAAGATGCGAAGGCAGTCGGGGAATTTTTTGTCGGGATGGCGGAAGTGAAATCGGTTTTGGCGCATGGAGAAACGAAATGCAGTGTGGTGATGGAATTGGGAGTGCAATGTGATTTGCGGATGGTGACGCAGGTGGAATATCCTTTTGCTTTGGCCTATTTTACCGGAAGCAAGGAGCATAATGTGGAAATGCGTGCGCGTGCGCAAAAGAAGGGCTGGACGTTGAATGAATATCGGATGGGGCAAGTGGAAGGAAAGGGATCGGAAGTTCCGCCGGAGATTCAGGATGAAGCAGGAATTTATGCCGCATTGGGGCTGGATTATATTGAGCCTGAATTACGGGAAAATCTGGGTGAATTTCAGGCCGCGGAGAAGGGCGAGCTTCCCAGGCTAGTGGAGTGGTCGCAGTTGAAAGGGATTTTCCATAATCATACGCGTGCCAGTGACGGGTTAAACACATTACAGGAAATGGTGGAGGGGGCACAGGAACTGGGTCTGACGTATTTTGGAGTTGCCGACCACAGTAAAAGTTCTTTTCAGGCAAATGGAATGGATGAAAAACGTCTGCTGGCGCAGGTCCAGGAAGTGCAGGAGTTGAATGCCGAACTTAAAGCACGTGGAGATGATTTCAGAGTTTTTTCCGGTGTAGAGTGTGACATCCTGAAAAATGGATCGTTGGATTTCAGTGAAGAAATTTTAGAACAACTGGATTATGTGGTAGCATCTGTGCATTCATCCTTTTCACTATCTGAAACAGAAATGACGGATCGTTTTATTCGTGCGATGGAGTCCCCGAATGTGACCATGCTGGGGCATTTGACCGGACGGATTTTACTGAGAAGAGAACCCTATAAGGTGCATATCGAAAGAGTACTGGAAGCAGCCGCAGCGACAGGAACGATCGTAGAACTAAATGCCCATCCGGCACGTCTGGATTTGGATTGGCGCTGGTGGCCAAAAGCCAGGGAGCTAGGCGTAAAATGTTCGATCAACCCGGATGCACACGAAATACTCGGTATTCAGCACGTGTTGTTTGGTTCCTTTATCGCACGCAAAGGCTGGCTGACCGTGGGCGATGTCATTAATACACAGTCGATTCAGGAAGTAACCAAAACATTGGCACGAAAAAGAATTTAGGAGTGCGGTGACACGTCCTGCCCGTTACCCACATTTTCTCATTTCAAAATCGACGTTTATGTACGGATCGATTCTCCTGTTTTTTATCCGCAGATTAACGCAGATTAACACAGATTATTCTTGTGGATTTTTTGATTTATTACCGTGTTCGAACTCAACCTAAATAGACGTAAACTGGATTTATGAAACAAATATCTTTTAACGTTTTAGTCGAAAGATTTTCCATCCTTATCCTAAAAAAATCTGCGTTAATCTGTTAATCTGCGGATACTTTAAGACTTTAATCAGTGGATCAAAATACCTGGCGACATGTCGCCCGGACTTTGGAGTGCGGCGGTTCCCGCCGCTTTGGATCATATCGAAGTGGATGTGCGAAAAGTTTTTAGGTTATCGCAACTCCCATATTATTCGAACCAAAGCGGCGCAGAGCACCGCACTCCAAATTTGCCGAAGTGGATATCTTTGCTCCTGGCAACAAAAGAGCCGCGAGGGCAATAATCCCTCACGGCTCAAATTACAGACAATTAAAGAGAATTAATCTTTCTTGTCGCTTTTATCTTTTTTGTGATTTTTCTTATCTTTTTTATCGTAGTCCTTTTGTTCGGACTTCAGGATTTCGCCATCTGAACTGACTTCGACTTCATATTTTTTGTCGTCGTTTGATTTGAGTTTGAGTTCATAGACCTGTTTGCCGTCTTCCGTATCTTTTTTTGCTTTTACGATTTTACTGCCGGGGAATTTTGCTTCGACAGCTTTCGTTACGGTTTCAGGTAGTTCTTCCAGGGCAACACGTTCATCTGCCTGTACGATCGACAGAGACGTGAATGTTCCGAGGGTTATTGCGCATAGAATGGGTGTTATTTTCATGACAAGAAAAAACATAACACCGAAATTAGGGGAGCACAAATGAGGGAGGGAGAGATTTTTGTTTTTCCGGAGGTTAAGAGTTTTCCGGATGGGTATCAGCAGGGGGATTTTCCTCTGATACATCCGGCGGCAGGATGGGAGGATTGATGGGGAAAAAAAGTCGGAAAAAAATTAATCCGAGGATGATGCCGATCGGGATAGAGACGAGCAGGCCTGAAAGGAAAATGGCTTTTTGGAGCGTATCGGTGGGTGGGGTTTTAGCCAGCACTACCAACGCGACGAAGACAGGACCGCCAATTCCACTAAGGATACTGAATATAACTCTACGGGTTGTGCTCACAGTTGGTAGTGTAAGACGGTTTATAAAATTAGCAATCAGGAATTATGATAGACGCGAATCGTACGGCGCTGGATTCCTGTAAGTATTTCGTAGGGAATGGTTTGCGCGAGTGATGCAAGAGTGTTGGCTGAGGTGTGAGGCGGACCGAGGAGGGTCGCAGTATCGCCTGACTGGATATTCGGGAGGTGGGTGACATCGACCACAATCTGGTCCATGGTGATACGTCCCAGGAGAGGGCAGGGCTGGTTGTGGATGATCGGTGCGAACCGAGTATGGGAGAGAATGCGCGGCAGGCCGTCTGCATAACCAACGGCAAGCGTAGCAGTACGCATGGGGGTTGGCGTGCGGAAAGTCGATCCGTAGCTTATCGGGTGGTGTGCGGGGAGATCGCGAACCAGCGTGACGCGTGTGGACCATGACAGCACGGGCTTCAGAGTGACAGATGTGTTTGCATCCGGAAGAGGAGAAACGCCATAAATCGCCAGCCCTGGTCGCAGAGTGTTGGAAGGATCATTTTGTGAAAATTGCAGGGAGCCTGCGCTGTTGAGCGCATGCGTATAGTGCAGATTGGGAAGGTGAGGGCGGCAGTTTTTCAGGATTTGATGAAAATCGTTTAATTGCTGCAGAGTCTGTTCGGGATCAGAATCAGCGGATGCCAGATGGGTGGCAAGACCCACGATATGAGGACGAAGCGTGGAGATGGTTAAAAGTGATGTCACCTCGTCTGGTAAAATACCGATACGCCCCATGCCGGTATCAATTTTCAAATGAAGGCGAGGTGCTGGCGGGTCAGGCAATTTTTTGAAAGCATCAAGGAACCAGTGTGCTTCCTGAAGACTGGAGATGAAAAAATGTAAATGTGGAACGGCAACAGCATCCGGGATTTCAGCCGGAGTTAACGGCCCCAGAATCAAAATGGGACGTTGCGTCGGCAGTTCCAGTGCTTCCTGGAGCGTGGCGACCGCAAATCCATCGACAAAAGAATCCAGTGCTTCGCAGCATGCGACAGCGCCGTGTCCGTACGCATTGGCTTTTAAAACAGGGAAAATCTGGTGTCTGGAACCTGTATGTTGGTGGATCGTCCGGACATTTTGTTGGAGATGGGGGAGTGAGATGTCGGCCCAGAGGCGATGGGAATGTGCGTGGGAATGGATCATGCTTTTGATAGATTTCGTCGGGAAAGTGCAAGCAACAAAAGGATCTGGACGGATAAATGTGTCATTTAGACCGGGCACGGATTTTGACAGGCAAAGGAACGGGCTCTTTGCTGGAAGGGGTTTTTGTCAAAATGGTAAATGTGGCTTTCCCGGGAGAAGGGGAATGTGGGGTAATGGTTAATTGAAACTGTTTCCCTGGTTTGATCGTTTTTACCTCGGCAGAATAATGGGGGGAATCTGACTGGATCGTGACAATTTCCAGTGGGGCTTCCTGGATGACCGTGATGTCAATCGTTTGCGGCTCCTGGTTGTTTTCCTCCCATAACAGGATGGTTTTACTGAAATCGACCGGTTGCTGGATGTTGACTTCGAGCACAAGCATTTGCGGTTCGAGGGCACGATCACGATATTGAACCGCTAGCGCTTTGCGCTGAAGTCCGGTCCGCTCACCAATTTCAAAAATCGCTTGAATTTCGCCTGACTCTTCCGGCGCATAGGTCGTTTTAGATAATTTAGGAGTCGTGCATCCACAGGAAGATTTGATCGTTCGGATCTCAATGGCTTCAGAAGTTTCATTCGTAAATGGAAACGTCGCCGTCACCGACTTCTGCCCCGGAAACGCAGAAAGATGCACCACCGGCTCCGGAAAGGACAACCCCGCCACCGCATAACTCGCCATCAAAAAAAATAAGATAACCACAGAATACACAGGTCTTTTTAACCACAGAATACACAGAATGCACAGAATATTTTAACCCGAAATAGGCAATGGATCTAGTTGATCTGCCGTAATCTGCTGGTCGCAAGTGCCATTCGTCGAAACGTCACCGCACTAAACCTGTGGTTCAGAAGGTTTTGCTTGTCAACTTTGGGCGAACGTGCTTGAGAGATGGGGATGAAGAGTGCTTATCTGTGGACGCCATTACTTTTGGGGGTGGCGAATTTATTTATGACCTTTGCGTGGTATGGGCATTTAAAGCATTTGCAACATAAGCCGTGGTTGATTGCGGCATTGGTGAGTTGGTCGATTGCGTCTGTGGAATACCTGTTTCAGGTACCGGCAAACCGGATTGGATATGAGGCCGGGATTTCGCTGGCGCAATTAAAGATCATGCAGGAGGTCATCACGCTGATGATTTTTATTCCATTTGCCGTATTGTATATGAACCAGCCCCTGAAGCTGGATTATCTATGGGCGGGGCTTTGTCTGGTGGGTGCCGTTTATTTTATTTTTCGTCAGTAGAGTTTTCGACCGCCGGAGCGGATGCTGTGTAAACCACGCCTACGCAACGCGTGTTGGGGAGGATAAATTTCTGGATTTCGACCGTGACCGAGTGCGCCGGGAAACGGATGAGAATATGGTCGGCGATACGCGTCGCAAGTGTTTCAATGAGATTGAGAACCGAATGGGCTGCGAGCGTTGTGATGTCTTCTGCGACTTTCGCGTAATCGACCGTCAGGTGGATATTATCCTCGAGATTCGTGAACGGCTGGGTGGGGGTAATCGTCAGGGAAACAAGCAGCTTTTGTGGGGTCGCGCGTTCCTCTTCGGTGATCCCGATCCGGGTGTGCACCTGAAGGTCGTGAATAAAAATCTGATTTTTCATACGATATCTCCGTTAAAGTGCTGACACACCGACGTTCGTCCAATTTTCCAGCAGGAAACGGGTGGGGATATTGAGATCCATCTGCAGGGCATCCTGAAGTTCCATCCAGCGAAACTCCTGTGCTTCATGATTCAGTACAACATCCGAGTTGATTGCTTCCGCAGAGTAGTTCAGGAGGAGAAAATGTTCTGGGCGGAAAAATTCCGGGGAATGGATACAATCCTGCACCAGTTCAAATCGGATATTTCGGACTTCGAGGTTTGTTTCTTCCTTGATTTCCCGCTGCAGCGCATCCAGAGAAGACTCTCCGTTTTTAATTTTTCCACCGGGAATCCCCCAGCGGTTGCTCCACTTATGCGTGCGAATCAAAAGAATTTGCTTTTTTTGATTATAAATCACCGCTCCAACCGTCGCAATCGGCTTGGTTTTGGTCAGCGCAGGGCGAAGCCAGCGCTGCAGCGCTGGGAGGTTAGGGACAATGATGTCCGGATTCGCCAGAGCCAGTTTTTCTATCGGATCAAACCCTGTCAGAACCGCTGCAGAAAAAATATTCGCATGCTGCGCCGTTTCAATGTCATGCACCATGTCCCCGATAAAAAGCGTCTCCTCGGGATGCAGATCGTGAATCTGCAGGATTTCCAGAATTTTTGTTCGCTTATCCATCACCCGGACATACGGGACTTCAAAAAAGTGATGCACATTGAGTCGTCGTGCCTGTGTTTCAAAATGATCCGCCTGGATCGTGGACAGGAGAAAGATCCGGATATGGTTCATTTTGCAGAATTCGAGGAATTCGAGAGCACCTGGGAGGAGTGGGATAGAATGCTGAAGGGGGGTGAAGTGCTGGTTATAGATTTCGTTAATGGTATCGATGGGGATTTGGGGGAGGATTTCTGCATACCAGTCGGGGAATGGGAGGCGGAAGGACTTGCGGAATTCGTCGATCGTGATCAGGGGGCGGTTATAATGTTCAAAAATCCGGTTGGTAGCATGAACGATCGGGGGGAGGTCGTCCACGAGCGTGCCAGACCAGTCAAAAATAATGTTTTTCATAAAGTATCCTCCCGGAATGATCTTTGCATTTTAAGAGAATGTGAAGCGGATATCGCGGACCACGCGTGGACCGAAATGTTTTTTGAGCGCCTGAAGGATACGTGGTTTTTGGACCGTACTGAGTTCGTATCGAAGGACAGGTTGAAGGATCTGGACAAGGAGAACGCCGTTTTTAAGAGAAACGGGTTTGGCATGTTGCGCGATGAAGTCACCGACGATAGATTTCCACGCAGAGGAGACCTGTGCTTCCTGGAGGCGGTCTTTCAGTCCCAGGGAGGTCATAATAGCTGGTAAAACGTCTTCAACAGATTTCGTGCGATCTGTCTTATAAGGTTCATAAAACCCACGCCATTCTGCGATTATTTTTCTGCGTAACTTATCATCCATAAACAAAATCCCCTTTCAGTCCCTCTTGGGAAGGGTAGAAAGGGGATGGAAAATGTTTTTTGAACCTGCTTATTTAATGCAAGCGGGCGATAAACCAACAAGGAGAACAGTAGAAGAGGTAACCCGTTTTACCCCTGATCCCCATCATCCCCGATTGCTTCTACCGGGCAACCTTCCATCGCTTCAATGCATTTCTCCAGTTCATCGTCATTTTCTGGCTGCTTATAAACAAAAGAATGCCCGCCATCATCGTTGCGTGTAAAGTTTGCCGGTGCGGTTTCGCGGCAGAGATCACAGTCAATGCATTGATCATCGACGTAAAATTTGCCATTTACGTTGTCGCTATATTTATTTTCGATATCTGCCATAGTGATTCTTCCTGATTTAACTGAATGTCACAAAATAGTGCTTCAAGATAGAGATGCAATGATTTTTTGATTTGAGGGGAAACAATAATGGCATAAAGATAGGGGATCGTCTAGATTGAATATATGAATGAAGGAAATTTTTTATCTGTAGTACCACGTGAGGGGTTGCATGTCTTGCATTTGTTTTACCGAATTGATTACACCGGCTGGGGGCTGTTGAGCGCAGAAGAAAAAATGGAAGCCCGTACCGGTCTGTTAGCCTTGATCAAGGAAATCGGGGAAATGGAACAGACGCAGTTATTGACTTTCAGTATGGTGACGCCCAAATCCGATGTGGGCTTCATGCTGCTCACCAAAGACTTACAGGTTGCCAATGCACTGGAAAAACGCCTGAGCCAGAGCCTGGGCGCAGATATTCTGAATCCGGTTTCCAGCTATTTTTCCATGACGGAACAAAGTGAATACACGACGTCCGAAGCGGATTATGCTGCCATGATTAAAGAACAGGACGGGCTGGAGCCCGGAAAACCTGGGTACGATGAAGCAATTGCAACTTTCCATGAGCGCATGGCAAAATATACCCAGCACCGCTTGTACCCGGTCTTGCCGGACTGGCCGGTGTTTTGCTTTTACCCTATGTCAAAACGCCGAAACGATGGCAATAACTGGTACATGCTGGATTTTGAAACCCGAAAACGCTTGATGATGGGACATGCAAGGGTCGGGCGGAGTTATGCTGGCCGCGTGCTGCAATTAATTACCGGAGCAACCGGTCTGGATGACCATGAATGGGGGGTATCTCTCTTTGCTCATACGACTTCAGACGTAAAAGAAATCATTTATGAAATGCGTTTTGATGAAGTCACGGCTCGTTATGGCGAGTTCGGTGAATTTTTGATCGGACTGCAGTTACCGGTGGATGAGATTTTAGAGCGATTACAGTTATGATCGTGGAATCGTTATAACCACAGAGTACACGACGTTCTCCCGAAGCCGTGTACTCTGTGGCGACTGTTTCCATGCTCCTGTGTTGCGCATTCGTAGCAGATTTTGAAATGAAATGATCAAGGAGGGAAACATCCTGAGCCCCAGATTGGAGTTCCAGCGTATGGTGCGTGAACATCGACGTCAGGTGCTATGGGTGGTGTTTCTGAATGTGGTGGCGGTGTTGGTGGGTTGGGTGGGGCTGTATTATGCGCTGCAAGGGTGTGTGTTATTGGGGATCACGGCTGTCCAGGGGGTAGATGCGGAATTACCGGAAACTTTTGATGCGATTTATTTGGCACTCGTGGTCGCGATGTTTTTTGTGTGGATGCTGACGAAGTCCCGAACTGGCGTTTTACTGCCGCCCAAAGATGACACAAGCCTGCGAGAGGTGCTGGTGGATGTTTTGACACTGATGCCACGGTTAAGCATGGCTATTTGGGGAAATATCCGGGCGATTCGCGCGCTGGAACGCGAGAACTTTGATTTGGCACTGGGCGTCTTGGGAGTATTAGCGAATCGGCGATTTGTCCCTGTGCGTGAATTGATGGGCCATTGGGAAGACCGGCAGCGGCTTCAACGGGTACTTGAAGGATTGCAACTGATGGGGGTTGTGGACATGCGCAACTCCGTAGAAGGCTGGGCCGCCTGGCCCATAGGAGAAACTGCAAAATACCTTGGCCGACAAGCGTTTAGTGCGGCGACACGTCGCCGCTTTTAACCGGGCGACATGTCGGCCGGGTCAGGAAATCATGTGTGCAATGCCATGGGCGCGGCAGCGAATAAATGATCCAACGACACATTGGGTAACAAGCGTTTAGTGCGGCGATTCCCGCCGCTTTGGATCATATCGAATGGGATGTACGAATAACCTTCGCATGGCGAAACGCACTCATCATTCGAACCAAAACGCTGCAGGCCTCCCACCCAAATTCTTCCTTTATTAGAAAAAGAGTTGAAAAACACAAAATATTATGTTATTATTCCCCGTAATTGGGGGGTACTTAAACTTAACCCTTTCTAATTATGTTCGTTTAAACGAACTATGCTTATTAGGGCGAGTTGCGCGTAAATAATTCAACGGCACATTGGCCGACGGGGACGTCGGCGCTCCCGGAAACATAAATATTCTTAAATCAGCCCTTTTTCACCAGGGAGGCTTTCAATCCGATCGCCATTCCGTTGATTTTACAGGAAATTTCATGATCGCCTTCCCTGTCTTAGGGATATTGAACTTGACATACTCGTCATTTACTTAAAAACTTTCTTGTATGGGGAGTTTTTTCACAAAAATTCATTATAGCCTACGGCTTGCTTTCATCTGTGGACTTACAGGTGTTTTGTCTTCGCAAGCGTTTTCTGTGACTTTAATGCCTCCGGATGCCTGGCCAAATAGTCAGTGGAGTGAGATGGTTTTTGCTAATCCATTAATTAGCAGCATTGAAATGCATGGAGAAAACTGGTTGCAGATCGGGCGGGTGACGGATAACAGTGGAAGTGGGCAAGTGGTTTATAATGGGGGGAGTACAAATGCGAGTGGAGTCCCTGTGGCAAATGCGGCAAATCAGCTTGCCGATTTTTCCGGAAGTGTGATTTTGGGAATTAGCACACAAGGAGATTCTCATGGGGTTATTTTACGGTCGGGAGGAAGTGCCTTTAATAGTTTGACGAGCTATTATATTGCGATTAGTGGCACGCAATTACGATTGCATTATGGGTTGGGAGAAGCCTTTTCAAGTGAAACTCCGACGCAAGGTGTCGTTTTAGCTGCTGATGATCATTCAACATCTTTATTAAATTTACGACCCACAACAAATAATCAGTATCGCCTAGAGTTTTCTGCCATTGGAATGATCTTTACAGCTGCTCTTTGGCGGCTTGATATAAATGGGAATGTGGTTGGAGAAGACCCCATCTCCGCTTTTTCTTATATAGATGAACGGCCTGAAGCAAGATCAGAAGGATATTTTGGACTTCGTGGTGGACGCTATGGAGGGAACCGAACTACTTATTTTCGGGATTTGCAGATTAATCTCATCCCGGAACCTTCCACGCTTGGCTTGTTATTACCCGCCGGCTTGCTGGCTTTCTGTAATCGCAAGAGGAAAGTATAATCCATCATGGATGTGAGGGTGAGGGCTCCATTTCCGATTTTTACTAGAGAAAAATAGGAATCAGCCCTTTTTCACCAGGGAGGCTTTCAATCCGATCGCCATTCCGTTGATTTTACAGGAAATTTCATGATCGCCATCCACAAGGCGGATGTTTTTTACTTTTGTTCCACCTTTCAAGACCTGGGAGGAGCCTTTTAACTTCAGGTCTTTGAGGAGTGTAATCGTGTCCCCATTGGCTAAAAGTGTCCCAAAGGCATCCTTGACAACCAGGGCGGAGTCTTCCGGTGTCGATTCCTTTTCCCATTCATGCCCGCAGGTCAGACATTCCCAGATCTCTGGGTGTTCCAGTAAATCATTCATTTCACATAATGGACAAATTTTTGGTTCGCTCATAACCAGACATTCTAATCTCCTCTCCACAAATACCCCAGGAGTTATTTAAATTATTTTTTCTTACGCAAAAAAGGGGAGAAAAAGATGTTTTTACGAAAATGGATTGACAATCTTCTTTGTGATGTGTTACTGATGCAGCATTACCATGACATCAGAAAATGCTATGATGAAAAGGAAGAAGACGCGGGTAGAAGATGCGCGGGAGGGGATTTTGGCGATGATAGAGAGTGGAGCGGTGGGGTTAGGGGAGCAAATGGAATCGGAGCGGGAACTGGCGATGCGGTTTGGGATGAATACCCGGACGGTGAGGAAAGCGTTACAGGAGTTGGAGGAGGAAGGAATTATTGAGAAGCGGGCGCGTGTGGGGAATTTTGTGCGGGATATTCGGAAAGTGGAGGGGATTGGGGTTGTGTTTCCGAGTTATTTTCTGGGGGAGAACCAGCAGCATATTATGACGGGGTTGGTTTTGAATGGGGTAAATGATGCATTGGATGCTCGGCGATATGCGTTGAACAGTTATTCGTATCGTCCAGGATATTTTTGGGAAGATGTGGGGGTATTGCTGGGGGCGCGGAAGGTTCGAGGGGTGGTGCTGTTGGGGAACTGGAAAATCAAGGCGGAAGAAGTGAGGCGAGTGCTGGATGGAGGGACAGAAGTGGTGTTATTGAGTTCGCATTGGGCATTGCTGGATTTAGGGCTGTCTGCATTTTATAACAATGGCAGAATGATTTTGTCGCAATTATTGGGAGGCCTGCTAGAGAGAGGGCATCAGGATATCGTGGTGGTCCGGTACTCGCATCCTCGAAGCGGACGCAGGATGTTGCTGGAATTGCAGGAAAGATATGGACTGGAAGAGAATGAGGACATGCTGGTAACGGTGCCGAATGCGGACAATGCGGCGGACTATTCTGTTTTGGATCAGATATTTGAAAGGCGTCGCAGGCCGACTGCCGTGGTTGCTCCGGATGAAGTTGTTGCGGGGCATTTATTTCGTGCGTGTTATAAGCGAGGGATTCGGGTGCCGGAAGATATGTCTCTGGTTGCGAGTAGTGATTTAACTCCGCATGCGCATCCGGTGCCGTTGACCGCTCCGGAAACGATCAAAAACCATCAGTGGCTGGCGAAGAGGGCGATGGAACAATTATTGGCGCAAATAGACGGAAGTGGAAGTCGAGGCGTTTGTGTGAGTAAAAGCGGCGATGTTCACTGGAGAGAATCAGTACGAATTCTTCCAAAACGGGAGAAAGTGAAATGTTAAATGCTGGCATCAATAGGTGGATCGAGAGATGGGGGATTTTATTTTCTATTTTTTTGATAACGACATCAGGAAATGCGGAAGAAAAGCGTATGACAAATATCTATCTGGATGCAGTGGATGAATATGTAAGTGGATGTGTGCAACGAGGAGATTTTGGAACCAGAGCATTTTCAGGAAATTTATTTTTGGGAATGGGGGTGTGGGCATGGGCGGATCAGGACAGTACACATTTTAAAAGTAAAGCGGTGGAAAAATTGATTCCGCTTGCGGTGGATTCTTTTTTGAAAGAACTTTCGTTCAAAGTACTGGAAGAAGAAAAAACGCTAGAGGAAATTTATCAGAACCCACCGATGGTGAATGTCGTTTTGCAAACCGCGCATCAAGGAGCATTAGCAGGGTTTGTGAAAATTGTCCGGGATGAACATTTGAGCGCGTTGATGGGAGATGCACGGCTTGCTGCGATTAAAAAATCTTTGGATAAACATGGTGCGTATTGGATCAAGCAAGACGTCAGCCCGTCGCATGAACAGCCGTGGGCGTACGCACAAGCGATTTTAAATTTAACATATGCTTATCTGTATTCGGGGGAGCGTCAGTATGTGGAACGTACCGGGTTCTGGTTTAAAAACCTGTCCTGGTGTCTGGGTGCGGATGGGGGACTGCAGTATATGCGGGACGATATGTCCTATGGTCCGGTTTACTGGTACTCGGATGCGACAGTTTATGAGCTAGGCTTTGCCAGAGCGGCATTGATCGGAGAAGCAGGGGCGCAGGATCTGGCGCAGGAACTGGATGAAATGGCGAGAAGAATGGTTCCCTATTATAAAAAATATGTGATCGGAAATGGGTATGTGGAATATTACTCGGTGATCTGGTGGAAACAGCTTTCACGAACCACGACCAAACCCTATGCGACTGCTGCATTGGCATATATGACCGCAGACCCGCAGATGTGCTGGCTGGCGCAGGAAGGGATGTCGCGAAAGTTATTTTACGATGATCGCAAAGAAGGGATGCGTACCTGGCTAAGTGCGGTGATGATGCGGGAGATTGATGGCTGGAGTGCACAAAAACCTGCTGTAGATGGATATACTTTTTATGATGCCGATCGCATAGGCGTCCGAGGACGTTTTGGAAAATTTCATTATACGTTGCAGGCGGGGCCACACGCCGGAACGGTTGCGGGTGGGATGCTGCTGAACGATACAGGAGAATTGCAGTCGGTGTTGCAACGCGTGACCCCCGTGGTACGTCTGGATCCTGATCCCAAAAAACGGCGAGATGACTTACATTCTTTGTTCATTTTGTCGTGGTCAAAAGATGGAGTGACGCAAGAGACTCGCCCCGCAGTGGGAGTGGTGAGGGCTGAAACTGTCGGGGCGGTCGGAACACGTTATCATCCACGCACAAGCCATTGGGCGGAAGATGGAGAATTGCAGCGCAGAATAAGAGAATCACAAGCATGGGAAATGGAACAACTCTGGTTGGCAACACCGGATCGTATGGTGGGCGTGGTGCAAATTCAATGTGTGGCTCCTTCACGTGCGTTTGGTGTCGCACTTTGGAATAGTTTTTCCGAAATCGAAAACCTGACCGCGCTGGATGATTCGCAATATGAAGCAGACGGGATGATTTATCGTGTGGTAGAGCATGATTTTGCAAGAGTGGGTCTCGCTCCCAGCCGGGCCGTCATTGCATTGGATCAGGACAAAAAATGGCACGGACTTTATCTGGCAGATGAGGCCGGTGCGCAGCATTTTATCGACGAAACCTCCCCACGTTCGGTCAATTACAGGATTGGACAAAAGTGGCAGGCAGTTGTGGAAGTTTATCCCAAAGAAAATGGTCCAAGCGAAACCCGGGTCCGTACCTTTGGCGAAATGACAGGACTGGAATCCCGGGAGGGAGAAACAACCTGGCTGGCGGTTTTTAATCATCAGAATTCCCCGGAAAAAATTACGCGCGAAGAATTGATCCCGGAAAATGCAGAAAACATTTTGTTCTATCGTGGAGTAGAAGGAGAACAAGGACAATTTACGTCAGATGCTTTAGTCGTTCGTCCGCGTGAGACGATTTTAATAAAATTTCAAAGTGCCAGAATCGAAGAACAGAACACGAAACCAAACCCTTAAATAAAATATTGTTATGAAACGTTTATTAAACAGAACTTCTTTATTTGCCGCAGCAGTTATTTCCGGATTGTGCCTTCCCGCAGGATGGGGGCAGTCGCCAGATACGATTCCCAGTTTACAATTGTGGTATCGCGCAGACCAGGGAGTGACCGCCGGCACAAACGATCTTGTTTCTCAATGGACAAGCCAGGCAGAGGGCGGACATACCGCAACTCAAGGAACAGAGGCAAACCAGCCACTTTTTGAATCCACCGGCGGCGGAGGCGGAAGCTCGACCTTGCGCTTCACTTCTGATGATTACCTGCAGGCATCAGGCGCACAAAATACGGTTTCAACCGCAATGACATTATTTGTGGTGTTTTCTCTGGATGCAACAGGAGTAAACATGGGGCTGGTGGATACCAAAAGCAGTACCAGTAATAATCGAGGGTTTTATCTGGCCGTGCGCAGCAGTAATCATTTGGAATTTCGAGTACAGGATCTCGGAGCAAGTGGTACCAGTATGAATCACTCGCTGGCTCTGCCAGCAAGTCCGATCGGAGATCATTTCGTGGCAATGGCACGGATTGATGATGAAGGAAATGGAACTTTACGCTTGTTAAATAACGTGGTGACCACAGAGCGTGAGTTAGCATTAACCAATATCAGCGGCTCTTCCATTTTTACCATGGGCGCAAACACACAGGGCAATTGGGGATTGAATGGCAGTATCTCTTCCGTTGTTTTATTCAACGAAGCCCTGAGCGATACCCAGGCAAATCAGATATATGACTATCTGTACAATACCCATGTCGTCCCCGAACTCACCAGCAGCGCCCTATTATCCTTAGGCCTCCTCTCATTAACTATCAAACGTAACCACAGAAAACGCTAAACCTAACCACAGAGGACACGGCTGCATCACAGATGGTCTGTTTTTTAACCACAGAATAGCGTCTTCGCAATAGCCTATTTTATTTAGAATAATATTTTAGATAGGCTATTTTGCAGACTCAATTCTGTGGTTGCAGTTGGACAAGGATTTTGGTCTACTATCTGGATAGCCCCATGAATAAGGAACAGGTAATTGACGCAATTTTGGCAACGCTGAGTGAGGAGTTTGAACGCTTTCAAAATGCCTCACGTGAAGCGCGTAGTGAAGGAAATGATGACGAAAGTCGTGCGGAAGATCAGTATGATACCCGATCGACAGAAGCAAATTACCTGGCCGATGGTCAGGCACGCCAGGCCCAGCAGGCGATGGAAGCAATGGAAATGATTCAGGAAATCCGGAATCGAAGTTTTGGCAAAAATGCCAAGATTGATCTGGGTGCGCTTGTAAAGGTAAATCGCGAAGGCGAAGAAGACTGGTTTTATCTTGCTCCCGCAGCAGGTGGTGTGGTCGCAAAAGTGAAGAATAAGGAAGTGACGGTTATCACTCCCGCATCTCCCATCGGCAGCCAGCTCATGGGGCTGCAGGTTGGAGAATCCACCAACATGCCGAAAGCAAAAGTGCTGAAGGTTTGTTGACGATTAGAGCACTTTAAGTTATACGCAAATACGGATTCATTTCATTTAAAACCTGTTCTGTGCCAGAATTTATGCGAGAGCATACCAAGTGCCTTTCGCCTTGCCTCTACGTACTAAGTATCCTCCATTTACCAACTCGCCAAGCCGTTTCTTAATGGTATTACGGTTGCCCCCGGTGGCGTTGACAATCCCTGCAACATTGATTTGTCCCTGCTCATGTGCAAGATCAATAATTTTTAATGAAAGCTCTGTTAACGATGCTCTCATAATTTTTTCTTTTTCCACTTTTTGCTCCAGCCTGCGTTTTTGCTTTTGCAGAGATTGAAGGAAAAACAGCAACCATGGCTCCCAATTTGGCACAGGCGATTTAAAACTCTTTTGTGTGCGACGCAGTGCAAGATAATAGCTCTCTTTATTTTGTTCAATCACACTTTCCAGAGAGCTGTATGGTACATAGATATACCCGCTTTTAAGTAGCAATAAGGTGGTAAGTACTCGTGAAAGCCTTCCATTCCCATCCTGAAACGGGTGAATGGCAAGAAAGACAACAGTAAATACCGCCACAATCACCAGAGGATGTAGCGTTTTTTCTTTAAATGCTTTATTTGCGAAAGCATATAAAGCTTCCATCTCGCGAGGCGTATCAAATGGTGTGCTGGTTTCAAATATAACACCGATGGATTTTCCCGCTAAATCAAAAGCTTCTACACTATTCGACAACTTCTTGTAATGGCCACGGTGCCGCTCGTCTTTGATGGAATATTGCAACAAAGTTGAATGAAGTTGCATCAAGTAATTTTCCGTCAAAGGAATCGTATCAAAGGCATTAAAAACAATGTCCATTACAGCGGCGTATCCCGCAACTTCTTCTTCATCTCGTGAAATAAAGGGGTGTGTTGTCAGATTTGAAAGCAATGCATCTACTTCACGGTCGGAAAGTTTCGATCCTTCAATACGGGTGGACGATCCTACACTCTCAATAATCGCCACCCTGCGAAGCTGATTCAAGCGTTCCGGTGCGATTTTACCAAGCGCACGCCATGCCCCCTTGAATTCGTCAATCTCGCTCATGATAACAATCATTTCATGCGTGATCTTGATGGAGTTCACGGTGCGTATAAAATCTTCCATATCCATATTTATATTCGATTATATCCATAAAATATGCGTAATCCAGTAAAATATGGATACAATCGAATATAAGTATGGATAATTTCACCCAATAGAGAAAATTTAGGAGAGTGGTGACATGTTTACGTTTGCCGACGGGGACGTCAGCGTTTCCAACGTGACATTCTCCAGTAGTTTTTTCTATTTTAAAGAAGAACAAGTGGGTATCCAGATCACTGCCAGAGAGAATGGAAGGGCAGCAGGTAGATATCCGTATCGTACGCGATTACTCTCTGTGTATTGCAAAGCACAATGCCACAATGAAAATCCTTGCCTGTGGATTGTTGCAATTCCTTAATGCCCGCTAAATCTCTATCGTTGATGGACTCGGCATTCTTGACTTCTATGGCAATCAGTTTGTTTTGCCGTTCCAGTACAAAATCAACCTCCCGCCCGTCGTTTGTCCGGTAAAAACTGATATTCACACTTTCATCGCTGACAGAGTTTGCTTTTGTCAGTTCAGAAAGGACAAAATTTTCCAGCGCATGACCAAAGCGTGTTGGCAGAGTGCTGGCGAGTTCTTGTGGTGTGGAACCCAGTAAATGACAAAGTAGCAGGGTATCATGAAAATACAGCTTGCTGGATTTTACGAGCCGCTTGGTAATATTGCGATACCATGGCTGCAGAGTATGTGTGACGAAGGTGTTGTTGAGCAACCCCCGGTAGTGTCTTGTGGTAACTGCATTCAAGCCGACCTCACGCCCGATTTCAGCGTCATTGACAAGATTGCCTGCCCGGGCCGCGAGAGATTGCAGCAGGACGGGCATGTATTCGGCTTTTTCGAGGTTATAGATATGACGTGGATCATCCAGCGTGATTTTCTGGATGTAATTACGAAACCATGTTTGAAGCATTTTTTCCGGCATCCGGTGGAGTTCGGGGTAGGTGGCCTGTGTCATTGCATCCGTAAGACGGATGTCGTCCGGTTTTATCCCCGAAAAATCTTTTGCGAAACAGCGTTCCAGAAAATGAGAAGTTTGCATCTGGATTTCCGCTACAGACAATGGCAACAGCGTTAATGTCGCCATTCTGCCTACCATTGCATGAGCCAGTTCCGGAATAGCCAGCAGGTTTGCGGAACCGGTAAGCAGATAATTTCCATTGGCAGTGCCTTCACCGGAAAGGGCAGCGCCACGTTGTTCATCCACCAGTTTTTTCAGAGGCAGGAATAACTCCGGTACCATTTGCACTTCATCTATGATCAGGGGCGTTCCTGATTCTTTGATATAGGTGTATGGATTCCGCATCGCCGCTGCCCGCTCCAGTGTGTCGTCAAATGTAATGAAACGGGCAGGAAAATCCAGAAGCTCCCGAACCAAAGTTGTCTTACCAGCTTGTCGTGGACCGTTGATGTAAACGACAGGAAAAAACTGAAGCGATTCTAAAATCCGAGCTTCTAATGTCCGATGGATGGCTTTCATAGTAAATCTCAAAAAATAGCTTAGACTTTCGTAAAACGAAAAGCAATCTTTCGTTTTACGGCGAATATTTTCCAACTAATGCAACAGTTGCAGTGCGAGAAAGTTGAAAAGGGGGAGGGGATGCGATATGGATGGTGTAAAGAATTTCATTGTCCTTTGTATTTATCCGTGATAATCAGAGGAAACCATTATAAAAAATATGTTCTATCCCACTGTTCTGTCCCTCCTGATGAGAGGGGATGGGATTTGCAAAATAAACCTTCAGAATAATAAATAATCGTATGCGAACAAAATGGATTGCACTTGTATCGGGAGGGGTGTTGTCAGCCTCTTTGAGTTTATCTTATGCAGCGACCACGGTACCATGGGTGGATAACGGGGTCTCCTGGACGCATTATTATAACCCGGATGAAACGGTAAATACGGCGTTGTATGACAAGTTGCCGACCGATGCGATCAATACCTCGCCTGTCTGGGCTGGTGGATCGAATGCGGGAACTCCGATCGTTGAAATAGAAGACAATTTTTTACGACTTGGTACCGAGGGAGTAACGGATCAGCGTTCTTTTCGACAATCCAATGGGTATGGATTGGGTAGTGCCGCGACAGAATTTACATTGGAAACACGTTTTCGTGTTCCTTCCCTGAAGGAAGGAGCCGTTTATGCAGGTACCATTTTATTTGGCACAGGTGCGAATGGTCGTTGGGAAGAAATAACGTATTCTCCAACGGCTATTGGTGGTTATGCGG
>CAKUMP010000014.1 GCA_934667795.1 uncultured Chthoniobacterales bacterium
ACACCATACTTGCTGTTCAACTCTTCACTGAAACCTGCCACCCGGCTGGTACTGGCTTCAAATCCGGGCGATCCCCCGGGAAACGCTGCAGTCACTTGCAACCCGGAGACATGAAACGGATCTTCCACATCATTAAAAATTCTTGTGAAATGGGTCACATGTGACGTGTCTAATCCAATTATACCAATTTTTATCGTACTCATTTTTTTGTTTTTTGTTTTTTTGATTAGTCCAGGATCGTTTTTCCCGATTCCGCACTTTTTCTGGCGAGTTCAATGACTCGCATAACTTCCACCGCGCTTTCAGAAGAAACAACCGGAGCAGCTTCTCCTCGTAAAACCGCAGCCACATTATCATGAAATTGCACTAATGCTGCTTTTGCCTTGGTCGGACACTCGGTTTCCTTCCAGGGTAATTGCTCAGAAAGGTATTTTCTGTCCGGAACTGTTGTTGTTTCAAGCAGTTTCAGTTCCGGTGCTTCGTCTTTATTATAATAACGCAGCTTTGACATCGCCCCATCACTCGAGAGCGTTCCGCATGTCCCTAACAGCATCCATTTTTTCGCGGGTAAGGCACAGGCACTCGTCACCGTAATGTCCGCCACAATTCCCGATTTCGTTCTCAACCACAAATGCACATGGTCTTCACTGTCCCCCGCATCCTTGATATTCCGCAAATCTGCAGTCACGGCTTCCACAGGTGAACCTAAAAGGGGTAATACAATCGATAAAGTATGCGGGCAGGTATTATTCAATTGCCCACCGCCATTCACTTTCAGCGTCTGCCAGTCCCAGCGCCGACCATAATACGCCCAAAAAACATTTATCTGAAAAATGTCACCCAATACGCCAGACGCAATAATTTCTTTCAAATGATGATATTCATCTTTGAAACAATGCTGATGATGCACACAGATCTGCACATTTTTAGCCTGCGCTAACTCATGAAGTTCCTTTGCTTCGGCAAAAGAAGTGGCCATGGGTTTTTCCAGGATACAATGGCGTCCGGACTGCAGAACTTTTTTAGCATCGTGATAATGCAGGGAGGAGGGAGTAGCCACCACCACGGCATCCAGTTCCTGATGCGTCAAAAGTTCTTCGAGTCCCTTATATTCTGCACAACCTGTCAGTTCAGCAGCTTCTCCTGTACGAGCAGGTTCCGGATCTGCAACCGCAACAATTTCGAAATCTGAATGTTCCTTCATGGGAAGAAAATGCAAATTCCATCCGGCGCGTCCGAGCCCGACAATTCCGACCTTTATTTTTTTAGACATGTTAAATAGAGTGTTTATATTTTCATCCGGAGTTTTTCCAGTCTTTCTGGCACTTTTCTCGCTCTTTAAAGTGAGAGTAAAGGATGCCTAAAACGGATGAAAGTTGAAATATTAAAGAAAAATTGCAATAAATAAACAACTTATGAAAAAAACTGCAGATGTGATTATTATCGGGGGTGGGCCTGCGGGGAGTACAGCCGCCACCACTCTGGCCAAAAAGGGGCGTTCTGTTCTGGTTTTTGAAAAAGATAAATTCCCGCGTTTTCACATCGGCGAATCGCTTTTGCCTCATAGTATGCTGGCTCTCGAAAAGCTGGGGCTGAAAGAAAAAATTGAAAAAGCCGGGTTTCAGGAAAAATTCGGGGGCGAAATCCAATCCTCCTGCGGAACTCGCGGCGTGCAATTTTATTTTAAAAATGGTTTTGAAGCCAAGCATGGAAAAGCCATTCAGGTTTTACGTTCTGATTTCGACAAACTTCTTCTCGACCACTCTCGCGAATGCGGAGCAGAAGTGCATGAGGAAACCTCCGTCACTGAAATCCTCTACCATTCAGATGGTGTCACCGTCCACACCAAAACAAAAGACGGGACAGAAAATGAATACCGCGCCCGTTACCTGATTGATTGCAGTGGACGCAATACGCTGGTCGGGCAAAAGCATAATTTAAAACAAGCCTATACAGATTTACAAAAATTTGCTGTTTATGCACATTTTACCGGAGTCTTACGCCCGGAGGGGGAAGAAGGCACGCTCACGCGGATGGTTCGGGGAGAAGATCGCTGGTTTTGGATGATCCCGCTTGCGAACGGGATTATGAGTATCGGAGTTGTCATGGATACCGCCATCTACCGTGCACAAAAACAAAAACCTGAAGATTTGCTGGAAACCGCCATGGCACGCGAACCGATGATTATGAGCCGCATGGAAAACAGCAAACGTGTTTCTCAAGTGTATGCCTCCGGGGATTATTCCTACCGCAATACGCGCCTCTATGGCGACCAGTGGCTTCTTGCAGGAGATGCGGCAGGATTTATCGATCCTATCTTTTCCAGCGGAGTTTTTCTGGCAATTTTATCCGGGGAACATTCCGCCAATGCAATTGATGCAGCACTAACTGATCCTCACGCTCAAAAGAAACAGTTTCATCTGTATGACAGACGACTGAACAAAGTCATGGATCTCTACTTGCGCTTTGTTCGCTCCTGGTACACAAAAGAGTTTGTGGAAATTTTCTTACATCCCACAGACATGCTCAGTTTAGCACCTGCAGTGAATGCAGTGCTGGCTGGAAACACAGGAGGAAGTTTTGCCTTAAAATGGAGGCTCTGGCTTTTCCAGTTTCTGGTCCGGCTTCAACGGTTTCTCCCGATCTGTCCACGCCTCACGCTGATCCCTGGACCCGCCACTCCCGCCAATGCTGAAACACCATGAAGCACCTTCTTATTTACCTCCTTTCAGGGCTTGCCCTTTTTTTGTCTGCTTGTGCAACAAAACCCGATTACCTGCGCCCCCCTGCCGCACCTGCAGCAAAGGCACCCGTGATTCATCGACAAGTGATGGTGGAAACCAGTCGTGGCTCGATGATCGGCGATCTTATCTGCCGTTATGACGCGCGTGGGCGTACAGAGGTCCTTTTTCTCAAAGGCCCTGGAGCTCCACTCTTCCGTGCGTACGGCACACAGGATAACATGCGGCTGGAATCCGCCGGAGGACGCTCATGGCAAGGAAATGCAACCAACGCACCAAAAGTCATTTATGCCATTGCCAATGTAGGCAATGCTCTCGCTGCATGGAAAACAAATCCAAAAGCAGAGTCCGATTACTGGGAAATTACAGATCCTGAACGCCCCATCATTACCTTCCCGAAAAGTGGCGACCGTTTCACATTCAGTCCGGCAGCTACGGAATAATCTTTTTTTAAATTTCCATTCATGCGCCTTGCTTCTTCGCTCGCCCATTTCATTTTTCACTCTCCCCGAAAAATTCTGATTACTTTTGGTGCCTGCGTCGTGCTGGCAGTCGCATTTCTGATTTCTTTTCTGCGTTTTGACACCGAAATTCTGAACCTTCTGCCCGACCATTTTGAATCCGTACAAGGACTCAAGATTCTGAATCAGGAATTCCATCAAGCCAGCGAACTCATTGTCGCCATCCAAAGCCCCGATGATCCTGATGCTATCGAAGAATTCCTGGAGCAATATACCTCAGCCCTGGTAGAAGAAACATGGGTCAAACGCATCCTGTATAACTCTCCGCTTGAAACGGCAAGTGGACAAACAACCTTGCCCGGTCTCGCGCTCCCGCTTCTGTTAAATCTTCCGCCGGAAGAATTCAATCAATCTTTAAGCATGCTGAATCCGGAACTTCTTGAAGAACGTATCCGGGAATTAAAAGCAAAAGTTGCCTCGGGTTCTCCGCTAGCCACTTTCGAAATGAAAATGGATCCTCTGGGCCTGCTGGCGAGCAGTTTTGCCGCATTAAATATCGCGACAAACATGGAAAACAGCGAACCTCTCTCGTCACTGGACGGAACTACGCGGCTGGTCATCATCGCGGTCGATTTACCGGAAGACACGCCTGCAGCCAATGCCCGGCTCGTTTCACAACTCGAAACATTTAATGTCGCCCAACTCGCAAAATGGGAGGGGCCACCACTCAAAATCATCTTCACCGGACGCCCGGCATTCGTCGCGGAAATCTCAGGCACCATGCAAAAAGATTTCCGAAATACAATCCTGGCATCCCTTATATCCATTTCCTTGCTCTTCTACATTGCCTATCGCCGATGGAATTTATTGGTCGGCGTTTTCACCGTACTGATTTTCAGCACGCTCTTTACCCTTGCGATTGGAACATTTATTTTTGGTCAATTAAATTTAATTACCCTGGGGTTCTGTGCTGTGTTATTTGGTCTGGGGACCGACATGGGGATGCTTTTATGTTCCCATTATGAAAAGCACCGACAGGAAGGGCACGGCATGCAGGAAGCGATTGCGCATACCTTGCAGCACAATGGTCGGAGCATTTTATTTGCAGCGATCACCACCGCCATTGCTTTTCTTTCCTTATTGCTCAGTAAATCCATTGGATTTTCGCAACTGGGAGTCCTGATTGCTGCCGGGATTCTTTCCTGTGCGATTCTGATGCCACTCCTGCTTTTTTTCTTTTTAAAAAAACCGCCGGTTCCAAAGCCTGATCCCATTTTCCAGTTCATCACGTTTTTTATTAAAAGCAACCAGCGGCGTCCATTTGCTCGCGTCGGGATTTTTCTGCTTTTATTTGCGATCGCTTCCCTCGTGATCTGGTTGCTTCCTAATCCACTTAGATTCGACGCTAACCCGAAATCGCTCGAACCCACAAACAGTCCGGCCGGACAAGCATATCGTGCGATTCTTGACGCCATGCCGTATGGTCCGGAACCCGTCATCGCCATTATTCAGGAACCAGATCCACACGTTTACGAAAAAACCTGGAAAGATTTCCAGAAACAGCTCGAACCTGCAAAAAAATCCGGCCTCGTGACTTCGGCCGCCATTCCATCCGGTTTTGCCATTTTCCCCGAACACCAAAAACAAAATGCCGAATCATTAAAAAACCATCTTGGCAATCTCGACATCTCCCGCTTTCAGGCAATCCTCCTGCAACAAGGGTTTAATCCGGATTCTTTTACCCATACATTTCAGTTACTGAATAAGTTAAACGCTCTTCCGTCCATTCCGGATACCGGGCTCACCTGGGACACGACACTTCCGGAAGATTCTTCCTGGTGGTTTGTCCTGCATCGTTATCTGGGAAAAGAGCCTGGAACCGCTGCCGCTTACATCCAGCTCTCCACTCCGCCCGCCGAACTTCCATCTCCATCCAGTTTTCTCACTACCGAAGCCCCCCACTCCTCCATGGTGTCTCCTGAATCCATAGAAAAAGTTTCGCCCGTTCTGCTCACCGGCTGGAATTACTCCATGAGCGACCTCCTCCCCTGGGCACATCATGAACTTTTTCTTCTGACTTTGGTAAATGTCTTTATTATTACTTTTTTACTCGTTATCGCATTCAAAAATGGAAAGTTCCTGCTCATCCAGACGACCTCTCTTTTCCTTTCCCTGCTTGCCCTCATGCTGACGTTAAAACTGCTTAATATCCCATTGAACCTGCTCAATATTCTGGGTTTTCCTCTGGTTCTCGGGGTTGGGGTCGATTATGGGTTGCATCTTCTTCTTGCGATCCGAAAACGCACCTCCAATGCCCCTGCTGAATTGGCCACAACGCTCAAACCTATTTGTATGTGTGCCGTCACCACTGCCGCAGGATTTGGTTCTCTCATTCTCGCAAATACCCCTGCCCTCAAAGGGTTAGGGATCCTCTGCTCACTGGGAATTCTGTGGAATTTCGTTTTCACCCTCTTTTTTACCCTCCCCGCCGGCCTCCTCGCATGCAAAAAAATAGCCAGTGGCTCCGAAAGAACCACTGGCTGATCGCTTGTTTGCCCTGAAAATCAGGACTTAATTTCAAATATCGCCTCAATTTCCACCGCAACCCCCGTCGGCAAGGAAACAAATCCAACTGCGGAACGCGCATGATACCCATCCCCGTCTTTTCCAAAAATCTGATGATATAAGTCCGATGCTCCATTGATCACTTTATGCTGTTCAATAAAATCCGGAGTCGAATTCACACAACCCAACAATTTCAATGGACGTACTTTGTCCAGTGAATCCACTTCCTGACGCACCGCATTCAATAAACGGATCGCACAATCCCTCGCCGCTTCATACCCTTGCTCCACGGTTACAGCTTCCCCCAGTTTCCCTTTCAATGCACTGACCTGACCAGACAAAAATAACAAATTCCCAGATCGAGCACACAGGTTCAAATACGGTTTGTCCCCTTCACGAGGCACAAACTCAATTCCTAAATTTTTAGCGTTTTGTTCAGATGACATAGACCCAAAAACATACCCCCACCCCCCCCCACCCTGTCCACCACAAAAAAAACTTTAGAAATTTTGAACAATTCTAAAAAACTAACGTCTAAGTATTTAACGAAGTTAATAATCATGTGGTTCAGAAAGGGCCACAACGAACAGAAAAAGAAGTATTTATAGACAGTTTACACTAAAATCCCCTTTGCGCAAATGGAGACGTATAAAAAGCCGAAAAAGGGGGGGAAAGTAAGAACGCAACAACCTACAGGAAAAAATTATGATATCAGAACATAGCGACTCTGGAATAAAGATTTATTTACGAGAAATCGGACAAATTGACTTATTAACCCCTCAAGAAGAGATTGAACTCGCTGCACGCATTAAAAAAGGCGATAAGGAAGCGCGTGCGCAAATGATTAAAGCCAACCTGAGATTGGTGGTCAAAATTGCGCATGATTATGCCAATTTGGGATTACCGCTTCTGGATTTGATCTCGGAAGGGAATATCGGGCTGATGAAAGCGGTCGAACGCTTTGATCCGGCTAAAGGGGGGAAACTCAGTACCTATGCGGCATGGTGGATCAAACAATCCATCAAACGTTCGCTGGCAAACCAATCGAAAACGATCCGTCTGCCCGTCCATCTGGTAGATAAAATATCCAAAATGAAACGTGTGAGCGTCCAGATGAGTGAAGAACTCGGGCGTGAACCGACCGATGAGGAACTGGCGGAAGAAATCGGAATGGCGATTTCGAAAGTTTCGCAACTGAAAACAGTCGCGATTCGCCCTGCATCTCTGGATGCTCCTATTGGGGACGATGATTCCACGGAGTATATTGAGATTGTCAGTGACTCGGAAGCGCACACTCCCTTTAAGTTATTATCCGACAAGAACATGCTTCATGCCTTGGAAGAAATGATGGATGTGCTGGATGAGCGTGAAAAACGCATTCTCACCCTGCGTTTCGGGCTGGATGGAGGAAATCCAAAAACTCTGGAACAGGTCGGGAAAAAGTTTGGGGTGACCCGCGAACGTATCCGCCAGTTGCAAAATATTGCACTGGATAAATTACGCCGTGCGTTACAGAAAAAGGAAACGACTTCTCCCGAATTGGTTCCATCGTAAAATTAAAAAACGCAGAAATTTAAAAGTTGCAGATATGACGCGCCGTCTTGAAAGGACGGTGCGTTTTTTGTTGTTTATATCCTGTCAGCGCCTGTGGTTATAAAGCCAAACTCCCCAGAGAAATGCCTTGCTATCATTGCATCTCTAAAAGTACCATTTGGCACCAAAGCCCAGCCAGTCCATATGAAAAACGTGTTTGAGGAAAACAACTTACCGCAGGCGGAAACTGTTGTATTTTTTCCAACAGTTGAACAACGCGAGACTGCCCTTCGCGAATCCATAGCTCTCCTCAAAGAGCGTTACTCCGTTTTCATCACAACTGCGATAACAGGAGGCTTGAATGAAACTATAAATCAAGCTAGGTTATGAGTATTGCAAACAAGTTTACCTTTACCATTCGCCTTACGGGTGAGGGAGTGAACCCTTCACTTATATCCGCCAGAGACCTTGCGGAACTTTTGATTGCCGCCGAACAAACGGTTTCGGCTTTGATTCAACGCAATCACCCTGAACTGGATGATCCCGTCCTCATTGGTCTTTCGGAAATTAAAGATAGCAGCATTGGATTAGTCCTCACAAGCAACCGCCCCGACTTGACTTACAAGGCCTACAAGGAGTTAGTTTCCGCAGTGAGTGACCGTCAATTTCGCAGCCTTCCTGCTCGTAGCCTGGACGGTTTGCGAACCCTAACTAAATTCACGCAGGATCGCAAGGGGCATACCCAGTTTTGGAATGGGGGCAACAAGCTTTTGCTAGATCTTTCACCGGATTTCCCCATCGAAGTTCCATCGCCAGACTATATCCGAGGGGAAACAGTGCTTTACGGCAAGGTAGAACGGGTCGGCGGAGTCCGCCCCCGTGTGCGTCTACGTATTTCGGAAAAAGAAGTCGTCACAGCCGATATTAACGAAGAGCAAGGTCGAGAACTCGGTCACCTGCTTTATCAGGAAACGGGACTGCGCGGCAAAGCCACCTGGGATACACAAGACGGTACCATCGCCTATTTCCGATTGGAAGAGATCATCAAACACGATCGGGTTTCTACCCATGCGGCATTTCAAGAACTGGCTGAACTTGTCGAAGGTGCTTACGACAACATTGATGATGTTGATTTGTTCGCTCGACGTGTACGGAAAGGAGATGAGCCATGAAGAGGGTCTGTCTAGATAATAATATACTTATCTGGGGAGTGCGCAGCAAAGCCAGCAAAGGACAAGAGGATTGTATCAACCGAGCGGTTAGTTTATTTGGCGAGCTCGATGAAATGGGAGCTCGTATCATCATCCCCACCCCGGTGCTAGCCGAGTTTTTGACTTATTCTCCAGTGCATCGCCACGCTGAAATCACCGCAAGTTTAGAACGCCATTTCCAACTGACACCATTCGACGGATACGCCGCCACGGTGGCAGCCAGACTTTGGCGTGAACTAGCCGAGAAACCCCGCACATGGCATGATGAACTTCATGCGGAGGTTCCGGGTATCACTCGCGCGCGTATCAAATACGATATCCAGATTTTGGCTACCGCCATGGCTCGCCATACGGACATCCTTTACACCCATGACAAGGGACTGACGAAACTTGCGAAAGGACGAATCGACGTGAGGCAACTACCTTCTTTACCACCCAAACAAGAAGATCTTTTTAAAGAGCAGAATTGAGATATGAAACCCACCTCCGAAGGAGCTATCGAAAAAAAGCTTGCTTACTGATGGTTATATTCGCCTTATCTCGAAGGATTTCGAAATGCTCTGACGTGTCAGAGCACTTCGAAATTTTACTGCCATTGCTTCAGAACGGTCTGTGCGATTTCGAAGATTTCTGTTTTTCCGGGCAATAAAATATCTGGGTCTGCCAGCAGGGGGTGGTTTTCGGGGAGGTGCCAATCTTCCATTTTCCAGAAACGCCCGCCTTTCCAGGCTTGCGCGGTTTTGGAATAGGGGCCCACTTTTCTAGGATCAGACCACCCGTGAATCCCCCAGACATTCGGATTCACTGCTGCCCCGAGATGCATAGGACCACTGTCCACACTGATCACGCCACGCGCCTGACGCATCAACCAGATCAACTCCGGAAGGGCGGTTTGGTCCAACAGGTTGTGTGTATTTTCCGGTAATTTCCCGGATAAAGCCGGTGCGCCTTTCCCGACCAGAATAACGGTCAACGGGTTAAGACATTTTATCAAATGCATCACCGTTTCCCAATCCAGACTTTTATCCTGTCCTCGGGAAAACGGGTGCAGAACAACTGCGTTGGCAAGGTCCAGCGTCAGATCCATTTTTTTTCCTGTCGGTAAATCAAATAGAAAACGTTCTTCTTCCGTCACAGGAACACCCGCTAGAGCCGCCAACCGGCAATATCTTTCCACAGAATGTTCGGATGGGGAAACTTCTGCCACTTTTGTATAGGCCAGACTGGCATTTTCGCGCGCGTCCGAAAGTCCCAGACGCACCGGAGCTCTGCTATAATGCGCCATCAAGCCGGAGCGGAGCAGTCCCTGGAAATCCAGCACCCAATCTGCCTTTTCGTTCCGGAGTTTTTTCATCCACCTCCAGCCTTTCCAGGCTCCTCCTATGCCGCGAAATTCCCGTCTTGGAAACAAATGGACTTTCTCCAGCCAGGAGATCCCCTCCAGTACAGGTGCCCATTCAGGGTTTACCACCCAGGTAATGCCTGTTTCTGGAAACTTCTGTGCCATTGCCCGCACCGCCGGAAGCGTATGTACAATATCTCCCAGCGAACTGGGTTTCAGCACCAGAATCCGCGATGGTATCCCTGGGTCTGCATTCATTTCCCCACCGCTAAACGATCCGCCAGGCGCTCGGGCAATCCCGCTTCCAGGATTTTTTTCTGTGTCGTCGCCAGATCATATTCCACCCGCCGTAACTCTATCATCCCTTTTGCCGGCTCATACAATGCATACGAAGCACGCCAGTCTCCATCCCGCGGTTGTCCGACACTTCCGACATTCACAAAATATTTTTTCCCGCCTTCACATTTCAAGCGTTCCAGAGGCAGACTCAACACCGAGGTGTCCCGGATATACGCACGAGGCACATGCGTGTGTCCAAAAAAGCAGACATTGGTGTTCTGATAACTGAAACTTGAAGAAGCATCCAATTGATTAAATACATATCCCCAGCGATGCGGCGTATCGAGTGTCGCATGCACAATTGTAAAATCTCTTACCAGGCGGATTAAACGTAAATCTCTCAACCATGCCTTATCTGCGGACGTCAAAGCGGCGCGAGTCCAACTCAACGCTTTTTCTGCCAAAGGATTAAATGAAGATAAATCGTCATTCATCACCGCCTGTTCATCATGATTTCCTTTTACAACCGGGCATTCCAGTTCCTGTATAATTTCCACACACTCATGAGGGTTCGCATTATATCCAACGATATCCCCTAAGCATACATGATGAGTCGCTCCTGCCTCTTTAGCATCTGCAAGTACTGCCTGCAAGGCTTCTAAATTCGCATGAATATCTCCAAAAATCGCAAATCGCATGAAAGTCGTTTTCTAGGGTTGTTCCTGTGGTTTTTTATTTATTCTTTGATCCTGTGGAATATTTAATTTTTCTTCCAATTCCACCAGGCTGGTAATCAGGGAAGGCAAATGTTGATCTTCGCCTGAATCATAAAGTAATTTCAAATGTTCGTAAGCTTCTTTTTCTTTTCCTTCACATTTTGCCAGCATATAGCCGTAAAATCGATTATTATACGCGGGTGAGCCCTCGATTGCGGCTGCTTTACCAAATTGTTCTGCAGCATTGCAATAATCCTGATATTTATCCCGATAGAGAACTCCCAGCCGTTCATACAGCAAGTATCGGTCCGGATTATTTTTTATTCCGCGTTCCAGAAAATCTTTTCCTAAATCAAAGTACCGCCACTGCTCCCGGACGCGCAATGCTTCCCGTGGTTGAGACTCATCATTCATTGCTGCGACACTGGCATTCCACGCCATGTGCCACGCTGCCATATCCCAAAACATGAGCATGCGAGGTTGCAGCGTGGTGACATTATTAAACAGCCGGTACATTTTCCCCCATTCAGTGCGCTCCCATGCGGAATGCGCCTGAATCCACATGGCATCCGCTACCAGCGAGCGAAACCCACTCAATGCAGCCAGATACGATAACTGCCCGATCTGCTCCCGTAACCCCAGCCCCAGTTCCGCACTGCGAAAATACGCATTCTTATGCTCCTGCGCAATGGAATGCTCCAACGGAAGCCGGATAAATCCAAAGCCCAGTATAATCATGATAACTAAAGCAGTGCGCATTTTTATAGTTCCTTTTTGGCAAATACAAAATACCCCAGCAACGTGTAAATCATGACATACAACAGCCCTAATCCCATCGTTTTCAGAAACAAAGCCAATCCAATCGCATTTCCTGCCACAATATCATCCACCAGATTAAACGCCTGTAAATCCGGGAAGATTAAAGAAACAAGTCCCAGAAATACTTTGGTCAGCCACCCGATATCCCCACCTGCCATCCAGTACTCCCGTGCGGTCGCTTGTAAATGCCCGACAAAATAAACTGCCACCACAATGATAATGGTGAAAATCGAGGATGTCGCAAATGTGGAAACAAATAATGTCAACGCTGCCAGCAAAGCCGCTTTGATATAAATGACCGCGACCCCGGCAAAGAGCGTCGTACTGAAAGTCAGACTCTTGATTTCCGCAATTTCCCGCTGGATAATTTCC
Organism: uncultured Chthoniobacterales bacterium; assembly: GCA_934667795.1. Classification (GTDB taxonomy): domain Bacteria; phylum Verrucomicrobiota; class Verrucomicrobiia; order Chthoniobacterales; family CAKUMP01; genus CAKUMP01. The sequence goes on from CAKUMP010000014.1 coordinate 12,040, forward strand.
TGAGAAAGTTCCGGGTTGCTTCGTGCTTCTATCAAAATTTGCTGGATCACCCATTGCTCGCGTACATACAGCACAATCGCAAACACAAAGCTCATCAGGACCGTTGCGACGGCCAGCAGCAACAGAACGCCCCCCAGTTTTCCCAGCAGGTAATCCAGTCGCGGAACCGGCTTCGCCAGAATCGTATAAAGCGTCCGGTCTTCAATATCTTTCGGAATCAAGGCTGCCGTGGCCACAATCGCCAACAAGGAAGTAAAAATCGACATCGCCCCCAGCGAAACATCCTTCAGCACCTGAAATTCCTGTTGAAAGGAAAACTGCAGCATGAAAGCGGAGTTTCCAATAATCAACAACCCGAATATCAACAGGAAATAAAAAACTTTCAGACGAACCAGTTCTGTGAGGGTATTTCGGGCAATGGCATAAATGCGCCCTAAAAAGAAAACTTTATGGACATTTTCGCGTTGCCATTCCGCATGCTGTTCTGCGGAGGCAGTAGGTGACAGAAATTTTTTGTCTGATGGCTCGCTCATACTTCCTTCTCCTCCTCAGCTTCTTTGATTTGCGATGAATGGGTTTCTTCTGTCGCGGAAAGAAACAGGCGTTCGAGAGTGGTTTGTGGGCGTCTGGATTCCACCAGGCGGGCCCCCGACTTCCGCACAGCCGCTTCGATTTCTGCGAGCATCTCCGGGGAGGCATCTTCAATGATAACCTCGTGCTGGTTTTCAATGGAGATCAATTCATCCAGCTTCCCTTCGCGCACCAGTTCCCCACGCGCCAGAATCCCTACCCGATCACAAATTTCCTGAACCTGCGCCAGTAAATGAGAAGATAACAATACGGTGATCCCTTCATTTTTCAAATTCAGAATCAAATCCCGAATTTCTCGCGACCCCGCAGGGTCCACCCCTGCTGTTGGTTCATCCAACACGACCAGGCGCGGACGCTGAATTAATGCCTGTGCCAGACCAATCCGCTGCAACATCCCTTTCGAATACCCACCCAGGCGCCGATCTGCCGCATTTTGCAGGCCCACAAGTTCCAGCAATTCTTTAACCCGATCTTCTATCCCCTTTTTTTTCAATCCGCAAATCCGTCCATAAAATCGCAACGTCTCTTCCCCCGTCAGGTACTTATAAAAATACGGATTCTCCGGCAAAAAACCCACCTGGTCGCGGCTTTCTACCAACTCACTGCTCTGACCAAAAATTTCTGTCCGCCCGGATGTCGGCTTCACCAGCCCAAGCACAATTTTCAGCGTTGTACTTTTCCCCGACCCATTCGGACCCAGCAAGCCGTACACATGCCCAGGTGCCACTTCCAAAGATAAATTTCGAACAGCAACCAGTTTCCTCCGTCGAAACGGTACCGGAAAAACTTTTGTTAAATTCTGAATATTTACCGCTGCAGATGTCGCTGTCATACGTTTTTTTCTGATTATGACAAGTTAAGCAATGATTTGAAAACCTTTTAATCCCAATGTTCCCTGTAAATTCAACACTTCTTCCCTGAGAATATGCCCGGCTAAAGAGCTTTGTCTGATTTCTTCCAAAAATTCGTCCACTTCCTCTGCCTCGCCTTCCACCTTTAATTCCACGCGCCCATCTTGCAGATTTCTTATACTTCCACAGACATCAAACCCGGTGGCAATTTGCTTTACCGTGTAACGAAACCCAACGCCCTGGACTTTTCCCTCATACATAATTTGCTTCGCTTTCATGACCATTCTACGTTTTTATTAAATTTCCCCGTAATTTCCAACGAATTAAATTCGGTCTTGTCCAAAAAAGAAAAATTTACCGTGCAGCCGACCACGCCACGGGCGCCAGCGCTTCCAGTTCCGCCTGTTCTTCTTTCGATTTTGCACGGATCATCACAACTTCATCCGGCGCCATACGTTTTACCAGAAATTCTCCTTCTTCCGGGAAATATTCTTTTCCTGCGGCAATTGCTGCACGCAAAAACTCTTCTGCTTCCTGTATATTTTCCCACTTCGACCAATGCACAAACTGCAAATGTTTTCCTGCCTTATCCATAAAAACACGATACCCGTCGCCACGCCATCCATCGGCTGCATTTTCTGCATTTTCCCGCGACATATATTCCTGCAACCAGACACGCAACCCGAACTCTCCCAAAACATTTTCCCGAATCAGCCGTTTTTCCTGATTTTCCTCCATTACCTGCCACTCTGGCAATGCGGGTAATATGCGCTGTATCGACAAATACCGCTCGGGGTGTAATATTTCCGAACTGGAATTCGGTGGGTCATCAAACGCATCTGAAATCGCCTGAAATCCTCCTTGCGCATACAAACTCATCACAAACTCCTGTCCCTTCAAATACGGAAAGAGAAGGGATTCTCTGATAATCCCCGGAACACTTGCCAGAGCCTCTGTACTTTGTCCCAACATCCCTTCCAATAACGAAAGCACTTTCATGTTCTCTTTATTTTCCAGCAAAAACATCCCCATCAGTAATGTCGCATCGCCTTCAATCAACGATAATGCCCCTAACGCACGGTCGTCATTTGATTTGTCCTCAATGGGCAGACTTTTTAAATCAAAATGCTGGTCCTGCAGCGCATGTGTCAATTCATGTGCTAAAATGACCTGGTTCATGATGTTGTCCAAATGGTTTCCTTCAAACATCACCAATTCCCCGGAATGCTGGTTATAAAATGCCGCAATCTGTTCGCTCAAAAGTGCCTTGTAGGCTTCTTTTAAATCGAAATCTTCCGGCATAAACCCAAAAACGGCATAGGATTTCACCAGGTTTCGCAATTCTTCCGGCGAATATTGCCGGTCAATTTCTCCCAGAATCAACGCGGGCAAATCATCCCGGGACATTTTTTTCAACTGTACCTCTTCCAGAAATTCCAATTCCCGCAGGGAAACCACCTGTTCCTGTATATTTATGTGGAATTCCTCCTCCTGCAGTTCTCGCAACTGGCGTTGAAGGTCTAGCGCTGCCTTCTGCAGGCGTACGTTTTCCTGTTTTAGAAATGCCAATTGCCCCGGAACCTCTTCCCGAGCCCGAGCTGAAGTCTTTTCCTTCCCTAAAAACGCCCATTGCTCCCAACCAGTTGTCACCATCCCCAGAATAAAGGCACCCACGACCCCCAGAATAACTCCAGTCTTTTTCATAAGTCCTTACTATTACCCATTTTCCTTTCATTGCGCAAGCGTCAGCACTTTAAGGAGGCAAGTATGGCATTTTTGACACTTGCAAATCGCCTTCTGCAGGATTAAATCTGTACTCCACCTTTTTTTATTATGAAAGCAATTCAGCAATTCACTGTCATCCCCAAACTGCCAACTCCTCTGGAACCTCTGCGTGAACTTGCTTACAACCTCTGGTGGTCCTGGGATCCCCCAACCAGAAAACTTTTTCGCCATTTCAATATCGACCTCTGGGAAAAGGTCAATCACAGCCCCCTCCGCATGCTCCAGCTCACGAAACAAACCCGCCTGCTGGAACTCGCTCAGGATGAAGATTTTCTCAAAGAACTTCATGCCGTTTATGCAAACTTCAAGGACTACATGAGCCGCTCCGGCGTGTATTCCCAGACCCGCCCGCAATCCCCTATCAAAAACCCGGTGGCTTACTTTTCTGCAGAATTCGGGTTCCATGAATCGGTTCCCAACTACTCCGGAGGGCTGGGGATTCTTTCCGGCGACCATTGCAAATCCGCTTCCGATCTTGGTCTCGACTTCGTGGCCGTGACGCTGCTGTACCGGCATGGTTATTTTAAACAGCAGATCAATAAAGATGGCGTCCAGGAAGCCGTTTCTCTCAATCAGAATTTCAGTGCCCTGCCAATCACACCAGTAGAACAAAACGGCTCACCGTTGTTGATTTCTGTACGTCTTCTGGATCGCGAGGTCTATGCCAAAGTCTGGCGATTACGCGTAGGACGCATCAATTTATATATGCTCGATTCGGATATCCCCAACAATACTCCGGAAGATCGTTTGATTACATCCGAATTGTATGGCGGAGATACCGAAACCCGTATTCGTCAGGAAATTCTGCTCGGTGTGGGTGGAGTCCGCGCACTCCATGCGATGGGAATTACTCCCCAGGTCTATCACATGAACGAAGGCCATTCCGCTTTCCTCTCACTCGAACGCATCCGACGCAATATCCAGAATAAAAATATCGATTTCTACTCTGCGTTGCAGGTCGTCGCCGCCTCGAATGTTTTCACGACGCACACGCCGGTTCCCGCAGGAAATGATGCCTTCTCGTCTGAATTGATGCAGGCGTATTTTCAGGATTATATCGAAGAAGTCGGCATCGATTTCGATACATTTTTCCAGTTAGGGCAGAAAACGGTCAATAAGGAACCAGAATTCAGCATGACGATCCTTGCGTTGCGTACAAGCCGCCATGCAAATGGAGTCAGTAAACTGCATGGAGCCGTCAGCCGTGCCCTCTGGAAAGATGTCTGGCACGGAGTTCCTGAAAAAGAAGTCCCGATTACGAGTATTACCAACGGGGTTCATGTCAAAACCTGGGTCGCTCCGGAATTTGCTAAATTATACACTCAATACCTCGGTTCGGATTGGCATCAGAAAATCACAGAACCGGATTACTGGCTCCGAGTGATTGATATTCCGGATGAAGAACTCTGGGAAACCCACATGGTACTCAAAAACCGTCTGGTGGAATTTATCCGGAAACGGATTAAAGCAACCCGTTCCCGGGTAGGAGAATCCCCGGAAATGGTCCGTCGCGTTAATCAACTCCTCAATCCGGAGGTGCTGACGATCGGTTTTGCTCGCCGTTTTGCCACCTACAAGCGCGCAACACTTTTATTTTCCGATATGGACCGGTTACTGGAGCTGGTCAACAACCCAGACCACCCAGTACAATTTATTTTTGCCGGAAAAGCGCACCCGAAAGATGAGCCCGGCAAGCAGTTTATCCAACAGGTTTATAATTTTACCCGTATGCCGGAGTTCGAAGGGAAAATTGTTTTTCTGGAAGACTACGACCACTATATCGGGCGCCGTCTTTATCAAGGGGTCGATCTCTGGCTCAACAACCCACTCCGCCCACTCGAAGCCAGCGGGACATCCGGGATGAAACTTCCTCCCAATGGTGGGCTCAATTTCAGCGTGCTCGACGGCTGGTGGTGTGAAGGATACAACGAAAAAAATGGTTGGCCTATCGGTGCGGAAATCGATGCCGGTTCCCGAGAACTTCAGGACGAAGTGGATATCCATTCGCTTTTCCATATCCTGGAAAACCAGATCGTTCCGCTCTATTATGCAAAGCCCGACGGCAACCTCCCCGTTGCCTGGATCCAGCGCATGCGTGAATCGATCCGCAGTGTGGTTCCGATATTTAATACACACCGCATGGTGCTCGAATATTGTGAAAAACTGTATGAACCTGCCGCAGCCGCTCGCATTGAACTGACGGTCGATAACGCGGGCAATGCAGTTGCGCTCGCTAAATGGAAAAACCAGATGCGGGCAGACTGGCCCGGTATCGATGTGCATTCGGTGGAGATCGAATCCCTGAATGGCAGTGCAACTCAGGTTGGGGAAACAGTTTCCATCCGTGCAGGTATCACGCTCGGTCCCATTGATCCGGAGCATGTGAAGGTGCAACTCTATTTTGGAGAAACCGACGAAGATACGATCCTTACCCCTGCCGTTAGCGATATGACCGAACGTGAATCTACCAATTCTCCCGGTCAATTTATCTACCGCGGAACGATCCCCGCCACAGAAACCGGAACGATCGGCTTCAATGTCCGTGTGATTCCTCATCACCCACACCTGACCCAAAAACATGAACTCCGCCTGATTACCTGGGCAGAAAACAATGTTTGACCTGCATGTTATCTGAATCCAGACGCAATTTAACAGAATGCCCATGTAAAAAAAGTATCAGAAATTTACTTTTAAACAGATTTTATCTTATGTCATCAGAGCCTGTTCGTATTCTTTGTTTTGGAAGTTCCATCACGCAATCCAATGGGGTTGCAGAAATCCACCGTTGGCCGACGCGTGTGCAATGTGCCTTGCAAGCCCACGCGCCAGGACGTTTTGAATTATACAATAAAGGAATCGGAGGAAATACCACCGCACAGGCACTCGATCGTATCCAGACAGATATCATTCCTCTGCTCCCCGCACATGTGATTATCGGCTTCGGCGCCAATGATGCCAGTATCCCTATGCATCGACTGACCCCACGCGTTGGACTGGCAGAATACGAAAGCAATATGCGTGAAATTATTCGTATTGTAGAGGCAGGAAATGGCACCCCGATTCTCTTCAATTACCACCTTCCCGCTATCCCGAAAGATGAAAAAGGCAACGTGATTCCTAACCAGGGAAATGGACGTCCTCTCGCAGAAAATATGGCGCCCTATCACGAAGCCGTTAAAAAAATTGCCTCGGAACGCAATCTCCCGCTCATTTCTATTCCCGACATCATGCAAAAACACAACGTGCGCATCGAAGAACTTGTCGGCCCCGATCACATTCACAACACCATTGCCGGAAACCATTTTTACGCCACCCATATC
>CAKUMP010000015.1 GCA_934667795.1 uncultured Chthoniobacterales bacterium
ATCATAGGCAGAGAGAAAGTCTTCTGCGGGCATCCAGATACGTGCTTCAAACTCATGTAACTGCGCGGAATGGTCATGACGAGGCAAACGTTCCTCTTTCGGGATCAGTTGGGCCTTGGCAATTTCCGACTGAAGATGGGAAAGCTGCCGCTGGTGACTGTCCGCAATATTGACAAATTCCTCGGTGACCTTTTGTTTAAAGTAGAACTTGGGATAAAGTTTTTGCAGTGCGGTGTGGGATTTATCAAAAACCTGTTTTGCTTTTTGTGCGGATGCATTGCCTTTTGCGGCAAGGTATTCGCGATAATGCGTTGCCGATTCTGTCGAGGCTTTTTCCACATTGGCACAAAGCTTTGGAAGCATGCGCATGTACTGTTCGCGGCTTTCGATTTTTTTATCTAAAATGACCCGGTCGAACCGCTCACGGCTGTCGATAAGTTTTTGTGCCAGATCAAGATGCGCACGTGCAGTGAAACCAAAACGATTGATAATCTTTTGGACCATGAGTTCGGCGTCTTCGATGCGTTTGGAAATTTCCACTTCCTGTTCACGTGTCAGAAGCGGGACCTGTCCCATTTGCTTGAGGTACATGCGAACGGGATCGTCCAGAATATCCAGTTTTGCATCGCTTTTGGTCTCTGGTTCGTCTTCCGAGTCTTTTTTGCCATCCTTGTAGCGATCGATTTCGGAAGCGTTGATGAGATCGACTTCCATATTCTGGAGTCGGCTGATCACGATTTCGATTTCTGTAGGATCGGTCACTTCTGCAGGAAGGGTTTCATGCAGGTCATCGTACGTCAGATAGCCCTGTTCTTTTGCAAGCTGGACAAGCTCACGCACTTTTTGTTGAAGTTCGGAACTGATCGGACGGTTTTCGATGTCCTGTCTGGAATCATCTTCGGCTTTTGCCGATGCTTTTTGGGTAGTGGCGGAAGAAGTTTTCTCTGCTTTTGCTTTTACCGAAGTTGTTTTAGGTGCTTTTTCGGTTTTGGCAGCCTTGGTTGTTTTGGTGGCTTTTGTGGCGGCTGCAGTCGTTTTGGTTGCGGGCTTGGATGCTTTTACAGATGTTTTAGCCGTTGATTTAGAATCTTTTGCGGTTTTAGCAGCGGTTGTGGAGGCGCTTTTAGCCGTTTTAGCTGTGGCCTTAGGAGCAGCTTCCGGAGTGGCTTTAGCTGCTGCAGTTTTGGAGGGCGTCTTAGCAGGCGTTTTAGCCGATGCTTTCGTGGCAGTTTTAGCAGCTGCTTTGGGAGCCGTTTTGCTGGTGGGGGAAGATTTCGTTACTTTATCTTTATTTGTAGAGGGGGTCTCTGGCGTAGTTTTCTTCGTTGTTTTAATAGTCTTGATAGTGGCTGAGGTTTTCGTTTCAGTAATTGATTTGCCTGGAGGGGTTCCTTTACGTGAAGTTGTTTTTGGGGGATTGGAAATTTTTGTCGATGCCTTTGCTGGAGATTTCGCAGTCGTTTTAGATGTCTTTTTAGAAATAGACTTGCTGGAGGTCGATTTCGCAGCAGGGGCGGTTTTAGCTTTTACCGTGGATTTTACCGGTGATTTAGCGGCAGGCTTTGCGGTGGCTTTAGTGGCTGATTTCGCGGCGATTTTAGCAGCGGGCTTGGTACCAGCGTTGTTTGCCTTGGTCGTTTTTGTTGGGGAAGGCGGTTTTGCTGCTGTGGTTTTAGATTGGGGTTTGGGAGTTTTAGAAGCTTTGGGGCTGGGGGCCTTGGACTTTGCAGCTTTGGAAGAGGATTTTGGCATGGTAGGATGGTTGGTTTTGCGCATGCTTGTATAAAATCGCAATAAGGATGAGTCTGCCGGTGATCTTCTGGTTTTTCAGCGGAGATTCTTTATAATTCAGTTTATAAAGAGGCCGCAAAAATCACAGGAAATCCCGGTAAATTTTCATTTTATTACGAAAGCCTTCCAACATACTTTAATTTTTCCTGAAGGTCAAGTATTTTTTGTTGGGTATTAAGGATTTGTTCCTGGAAGGCGATAATTTGTTCGAGCGTGAGGTCTGGGGTATTGAGTTGAGCTTTAAGCGCATCGCGTTTGGTTTCGAGTGCTTGTTTCTGGATAGAGTTCCAGCAATCCTGGGCCGGCCACTCGGGAAGGCTGGTGTGGAGGATGCGGGAAAACTGGGACTCTTCGTTTTGCGGGAGAGAGGAAAGGAAGCTGGCGATGGTCGCGGGGTTGTCGGGCTTGATCGGGAAATCGAGGCATTTAATCAGAGGCGCGAGAGCTGGCATTTGAGCAATAAGGGTATGGGGATGGATCGCGAGAAGCCAGTTGCGGGTATCGGTGTTCTGACATGCCAGTTGACAGAGTTTGGTAATGGCAGGTGGAGGGAGGGGGAGAGGTGGCAGTTGGAGTGCCGGGGCAGATGGATTGGAAAACTGTGGCTGCTCGAGAAAGTCTGGCCGGTCCTTGGCTTTTTGCACAAGCGAAATAAAGGATTTTGGTGCAAAACCAAGCCGGGAGGTCACTTTTGTGATGAGTGCCTGTTGTACAATCGGGTTGGTAATTAAGGCAACATAAGGCGCCAGGAATTCTGCTGCAGTCAGTTGAGAACGAGGCGAATCAGGATCAATTAACGCCTGGGCACTTTCCAGTAAATAGTCAAAAAATTCCTGACGATGATCCAGGAAGTCCTGGAAAGCCTCGGGGCCTTGTTCCTGGATGATCGAATCCGGATCCTGCTGAGAAGGAAGGGAAATGATAAAAACCTCGACATTATGACGCAGAAGAATGCCTGCGGTCCGTAAGGCTGCTTTTTTTCCGGCATTATCGGAATCATAACACAGAGCGACCTGAGACGTGATGCGTCGGATAAGTTTTGCCTGTTCTTCCGTAAAGGCAGTTCCTTGCGGCGCGGCGATATTTTCGATACCGGCTTCAAAAACGCGGATCATATCGATTTGGCCTTCACACAGGATAAGAAGCCCCTGTTTTGCTGCCGGTTGTTTGGATTTATGAAAGCCGAACAGAACCTTTCCTTTGGTAAAAATGGGAGACTCAGGCGAATTTACATATTTAGCGGCTTTGTCGGACTCTTCAAGTGCGCGCCCGCTGAAAGCAATGACTTCGCCCATGTGGTTGTGAATGGGAAACATCAGACGGTTACGAAATCGGTCATACATCCCATTTTCAGGGTTATTTTCGTCCCGCAATTTCACCAGGCCCGAAGCAATCAGTTCTGATTGGGTAAATTTTTGAGTTGTCGCGAACTGAAGGAAGCTGTCCCAGGAATCGGGGGCATACCCGATTTGCCAGCGCTGTGCGACCTGACTGTTGAAATTTCTGTTTCTCAGGTAGTCGCGCGCATGTTTTGCCTGGGAGCTTTTTAAAAGGTGTTTTTGGAAAAATCCCACCGCTTCGAGATGCAATGCAAGAAGACGTTTCCGTAGCGAATATTCCGCATCCTGTTCCGGGCTCGACGCGGCTTCTATAATCGGCGTGTTGGATCGTGCGGCAAGCTTCCGCACGGCATCAGGAAAATCCAGGTTTTCATATTGCATGAGAAACCGAAAAATATTCCCTCCGGCTCCACAACCGAAACAATGGTACGTCTGACGCTCCGGATTGACATGAAAGGATGGGCTTTTCTCTGTATGAAATGGACATAACCCGACAAACCGCACCCCTACACGTTTCAAACGAACGTGCTCCCCAATAATATCGACAATATTATTGGCCGCAGCCACTGCCTCAATCGATTCCTGTTCAATAAATGCCATGTTTTATTAAAAAATTGACTCTACGGGATTTCGGTACGATTGAGAACCAGAACCGGATTATTAATGAGTGTCGCATTCGGGATAAGGACATGCCCGCTATCTACAAGAATGGTGGTATAGCGAAGATCAATTTGCATAACGGTCCCGGTGAAGGTCGTGATCGTGACACGGTCTCCACGTTTGAAGGGACGGAAGAAAAGAATAATGACGCCCGCCAGGAAGTTGGAAAGGATATCCCGAAAAGCAAAACCGAGCGCAAACCCGGTCAGCCCGAGTCCTGCAATCAGCGCTGCAATATTGACTCGCATGGAACTTAAAGCCGTAAGAATCCCCGCAATCAGCAAAGCAATACGGGCAACCTGGGCCAGAAGATTCAAAATGTCCTCCCGATCCGCATCCGAACGCGCACTCAGCGCTAGTATGGAACGGTAAACAATTTTTGAGGCAATCCAGAACGCAATAAAAATAAAAGCAGCAAAAACAAGGTCAATCGAACCATCAATCACGCGTGCTCTAAGTGTCTCAATCCAATCCATATCCCCCCATTATGGAAAAAACTTCCCCTCAACGCAATCAGAACCACAGAACCCATTAATTTGGGTGGGGAAGGGGCAGTGGGTACAGTTTGTGAGATCGGGAATACAAAAATCCTCATAGATCTGAAGGAGTCCTTGTTGGCAGGCCAGGGAGTGGAAGAATTTTTTTGGAAGGGAATGGTTATGGAGGATGCGCTGGGCGGCGGTTTTTGCCGAGCGATTGGGTTGGGAACAGGGGAGCTTCAGGTAAATTTCCCAAACAGGAATCTGGAGTGCCTGAAAACACGGGAGTAAGACGTTTGCCATAATTTCCTGGATGCGGGAGGAGCCGATCAATGCAAGTGGACGTGTGGTTGGGGCTGAATGCCAGGTATAATGGTAGCTCCAGAAGGGATGTTCCAGATTTTTTAAAAATCGCATCACGGGCAGGATTTCTCCTTTTTTCAGAATCCGTCTCAGTGCCTTCCAGTTTTGAATGAGCAAGGCAAGGGCGGCAAGCCGACGTTGGGGGTGATTGAGCGGACGTATCCCGTATAGTTTCCAGGTCGAACAGGGGAGAATCAGGCGCTCATATTCATAGTACTTTTGCCACCAGTAATTCCAGAGTTGCTGAAGGTACGAGGTAGAAGATTTTTTAATCCCGTTTTTGCTGGTATGCGGTGTCAGAAAACCGGCAACCCCAAAAAGCAATGACTCCAATTCCTCAGGTGGCAGGCTCTGACTCGTTTTCAGTGGAAAATATTGCGCAAGAATAAGAAAAGGTAATTGATTTCCTTTATATCCAAACGTCGCACTCAGCGCCTGATACAACCCCTCATCGGGGCCATGCGTTTTCATTAACGCATCCAGCTTTTGCGTTTTCCGATGCAGGCGAAACTCCGCCGCAGAAAGAATAATCTGCTGAACTTCTTTTGCAGGCAGACTCGACAGTACGACGGAGCAATGCCCCGGATGTGCCAGTGGACGCGTGGAATTTTCCGGTTGTGTGGATATCTGAAAATCAACCGGAATACTGATCCGGGGGATCGCTTTGTGGGCAGACGTACGAAGGAAATATTCCTGCTGCGTCTCTTCCCAGGAAACATGCAGAAGCACTTCGTTGTAAGCCGGATTGATTGCATGTTTGTGTTGTTCCCAATCTTCCGGATGGGGGTCAATTTCCAGACACCCTTTGCGGGGTGGGTCATTGGCAAATTGAAGGACCACATCTTTAAAATCCGGTCCTGCTTCTCGATTCCATCGCCCAAAATCCAGAATTTCCACGGATGTGCCGCAATGGGTTAAAAATTTTTGTCCGAATTCTCCTGAAAACCAACGGGCCTGGATATCCAGTTCCGTGACTTTCGGCGGGAATTCAAAAAGAAAGGATTCTTTAATCCTGCGTTGCCCAAGGAGGTCCTCGTAGCGCGTCATGTCATCTATGATTATAGCATTATTTCCATGGCGATTTCAAATAAATTACAAAACAATTTATCGGGAAAGGTTCCGGGAGTTTTATTTATCGATCATTTTACCTGGAGGGATATTGGAAAAAGGGATATGTGCATCCATTCTGTGGCAGTTGCTTCCAGCATAATCCTTTTCAAACCGGGAAGAATGTCTTAATAGTGAGGGATGAAAATACCAGTATTCAATCCGGAGCGACTTGTAAGAAAAGAAAACCCATTGATCAGTAGCGCCATCATTTCTGAAGATTTATTATATATCAGCGGAATGGGGCCATTGGACATCAATAAAATGGAGGTTATACGAGGAACGATTGAAGAAGAAACGGACTTGACCCTGCATCATATTGATTTGTTGTTGAAAGAAGCCGGATGCGGAAGAGAAGATGTTTTAAAATGCACTTGTTATCTGGCGAATCTGGAGGATTATGATGGATTGAATCGTTCCTGGCAGAAGTTTTTTCAAGGGACGATACCACCGGCCAGAACGACGGTACGTGCAGATTTATTGCGTGGAATTCTGGTAGAAATTGACGCTGTGGCGCGGATCCCGAAAGGGGCACGGAAGTCTGAAGAAAATGTTTAAAGGGGCCCACCCAAAAGTAAAACGAGTCTAAGAGTCTAAAACAGGGAATAGCAGAATGGATTGGAATTTAATCGTAGCAGGAACTCCGGCAGCATTGCTCCCGGGAGTAGAGGAAATCCGTCGGGTATTGCCGCATTGGTTTCAGGAAACAGATGGCTTGCAGGTGCACATAGAGCAGGTTTCCGGAATGCAAGGGTTTCAGTTGAAACGCGAGGACGATGGTGCTCGTTTTTTATTTGGAGAAGGAAACGATTTTTTCCGTGGACTGGCGACGATTGCCAGTCTGGAAAATCTGGAAAACCTGGGTGGAGGACAAAAACATTCCGGAGAAAGCTGGGGCGACCAGGAAGAAATCCGCAAGTTTCGCACAGTAGGTGCTATGCTCGATCTTTCACGCAATGCTGTATTGTCGGTCAATGGAATGAAACGCATGTTGCGTCAGTTCGCCTTAATGGGAATGAATTGTGTCTGGATGTATATGGAGGATGTGTATGACCTGCCGGGGCATCCCGGGTTTGGGTATGGACGAGGCAAATATTCAAAAGAAGAACTGAAAACGATTGATGCCTATGCTGCCGGATTAGGCATAGAGCTGATTCCCTGTATTCAAACTCTGGGACATTTAGCGCAGGTTTTACAATGGCCGGCGTATCACGAAATTGTGGATGTTCCGGGAGTTCTTTTAGTCGGACATGAAAAGACAGAAGCCATTGTGCGGGCTATGATAAAAACTGTCTCGGACTGTTTTCGTTCTCGAAAAATCCATATCGGGATGGATGAAGCACATGGGGTCGGACAGGGGAGGTATCGGAAATTAAATGGGGATGTCCGCGCATTTGATGTGCTGCAGGCGCAATTACAACTGGTATGTCGTATTTGTAAAGAAGCCGGACTGGCCCCGATGATGTGGAGTGATATGTTCTTCCGTATCGGGTCAAAAAATAATGAGTACTATGATCTGGAAAGTGTGATTCCGGAAGATGTGAAAGCAGGGGTGCCGGACGATGTTACGCTCGTTTATTGGGATTACTATCATAAGGATGTGGATTTTTATCGGGAATATATCCGGCGACATGAGTCGTTTGGGAAAAAACCGGTATTTGCTGCCGGGATCTGGAACTGGAGCCGTTTATGGACAGCGATGCCTCAGGCGATGGCGACGATGGATGCAGGGTTAGAAGCCGCTGCTGCAGCCGAACTGGAAGAAGTGGTGGCAACTGCCTGGGGCGATGATGGCGCAGAATGTAATTTGTGGTCCACCCTTCCTGCCTATTTTTATTTTGCAGATCGTGCGTATGGACGTGATCCTCAAGGGGAACTGGCCGTAGAACACGCCTGTTCCTGCGCGCAAATCGATTTGCGTACCTATTGGCGTTTGGGAGAAATGGATAGTTTTGAAACTTCGGATGTCCCTTATGATTGTTATCCGAATTATGCAAAATGGATTCTCTGGCAGGATCCATTACTCGCCCATCTGAGCCGTTTGATCCCGGAAAATGCCAGGGCAATGTATCTGTGTATGACAGAAGATGTCAGTTCCCTGTGTGGCTGTATGGGACCGGATGCACATTTGGATTATGCACGTTTACTGCTGAATGTTTTATCGGATAAAATTCTGATTCTGACAGAACTCCGCCAGGCTGTCCGGGAACGAAAAGAGGAGGAACTGCTTTCCTATGCACACGAAATCCTGCCGGATATCATCCAGGATATGCAGGCATTGCGAAATGCGCATTACGAGAGCTGGCATGACTTTTATAAACCCTTTGGCTGGGAAGTAATGGAATTACGTTATGCAACGCAAATTGCGCGCCTCCAAACAACGCAAAAAGAAATCCAACGGATTCTGGATGAACCGGATTATGTCAGCCCCTATTTTGAGTTTGAACCATGGGAAATCCATCCGCCCAGAACTTACCGGGATACCGTGATCTCCCACTTGCGCGCCGCATCCCCTTCAGTGGTGGTATAAAATTTATTTAAACGAAGGAAGTGCTGCGGCGTATTCTTTTCGAAAATCTTTCCAGATATTTTTTGCCTGTGTGATGGAATGCACGTAAGGGTCGAGGCAGAGTGCCTGGAGGGCGAGGTTTTCATCGCCTTCCACCGTTGCCTGGACAAGTAATTCATAGACCGCAATCTGGCGTCGGCATACTTCTAATGGGCCGGGAGGGAGTGTCCCCACATGCACACTGCGGACTTGTCCTCCTGTGACAACGACTGGGCGATCTACAATCGCATCCTCTGGCAGGTTGCTGATAGCTCCATCGTTTCTTCCCACCATGGCGTCGAAATAGACAGGGCGGTTTGTTTCCAGTGCCAGCATTAAGGGAGAGAGCGATTCGTGATAGTATGGGTTCTTGGGATCTTTCGGGAAAGGATATTTTTGACTGTGCCCCCCCATAAGATGCTGGGCTTCCAGGGTGCTCTTTTTGCTTTCAAGCTGTGGACGAAGGCGGCTTTCTACGAGAGAAGTAAATCCATGTTCCGCCCATTCTTCTTTTTCATAAAAACAGGAAAAATATTCGCAGATGTGGTTATCGTATCCAATCGGATACATTCCAAACGTTTTAAAAATTTCCAGACTGAATACATGTTCCGGAACGCCTTTCGTAATTTCTTTCCACCATTTGGATTTATTAATTGCTTCAATAAATTCCGGAAGAAAGCTTTCTCTGCTTTCGCGTTTTCGAATATCGAATAACCAGTTCAGGTGGTTGATCCCACCACTGACCACTTCCAGGTCGCCGGCTTCAAAACCCAGTTGTTCTGCAATGACACCTATTGTCCCATGGACCTGGTGACAGAAACCGACATTTTTAATAGGCGTGTATTTTGACAAATACATACAAAGAGGCGTCATCGGATTTGTCAGGTTCAACAACCATGCATCCGGACAAAGCTCCTGCATCGCGGACACAATTGGCATCAGCATGTTGATGTTGCGCATTGCATGGATTTGTCCACCTGGTCCACCATTCTCTCCCGTCAGTTGATGCACGCCGTATTTTGCAGGGATTTCAATATCCTTGATCCAGTTCTGGTAGCGGTTTTGTTCACTGGAAATAATCACATAATGCGCACCGTCGAGAGCGGCGCGCAAGTCGGTGGTCGTGGTCAGGTGAACAGGTGTTTTTTGAGAGTTGAGAATCTCCTGAAGTTTTCCGTATGCGCGTTGAAGAGGAGCCTCGGCAATATCCATGAGACAGAATTCTGCATGTTCAAAGACAGGATCATCGAGGGTCTCGGCAACATTGACAGAGAATGCAGAGCCAGCTCCAATCATAGTGATTTTCAGGCGCTTGACAGAGTTGTTGTTTGTAGAAACAGGGGCGGGGGTAGTAGATGGAATGGAATGAGTTTTCAAATTATAAAAACGAGTGTGAGATTTTTTTCTTTTCTTTATTTAACTTCGAGTAGTACGCAATTATTTCCTTCGACGGTAATTTCGATCGTTTGCGTATCCTCTGAGAGGGAATACTCCTGACCGGATCGAATATCCTGAACCTTCGTGATATTTTTATTTGGAAGCGTCAGCGTTGTTTTTCTTTCTTGATTGCTGTCGTAATTGCCTATCAGAAGCAATGCATGAGAATCGGAGCCAAAGGCAGAATAGGTCAGTGCTTCGTCAGAACCTGACAATGAGAGTGGAATGCCCGATTTAAGCAGTTTTTCAAAAGGATGCAACGTCTGGAGAGCCTTCGCCTGGTGGTAAAAATGTTCCGGGTCAAAATCCGGGTACCAATAATAAGTGAAACCATTTGCACCATTGAGCAGGGTTTCATAGATCATATATTCGAGACGTACGGGTGCATAAATGCCAAATGTTCCCGCAGTCAGCCATGGGATAATCCGGTTTGCTTCGATTTTTTTTCGATTGCTGGAAATAATATCATGGATATTATTCACATTCCCGCCGACGTAGAGGCTTGGCATTGCGAAATCGATCACTTCAGGATAAAGTTTTTTCCAGTCAAAAACTCCGAGTCGCAGGTTTTCATCCGGTTGGAAGGAATAAAGCCCGAGTAAAGGCATGGGGATATCATTTTCGGTCGCACGTTTTTTAATGGCGTCGCGAATATCCCGGATCATTTCGTATCCGAGATCGCCGAGGAAAGCGTCTTCGGATTTTCCGGATGTTTTTAAAGCATTTTGATATTCCTGGGACTGGCGGGCTTCGGGGAGGGAGAGATGCCAGAGTTCGATATCCAGAAAAATAGTATTGGCTTTTGTTGCCAGAAAATGATCTGCAACGCGATTGATTTCTTCGGTATAGAATTCTCCGCGATAAATCGGAGAGAGATGTTTGCCGGGGCCTTCGTTTAATTGATTTAAAACTTCAGGATTTTTTTTCTGATGTTTATTAAAGAGAACGTGGAAGGGGGATTCATTATATAAAATTCGGAAATTGTCTTCTCTGCCTTTTTGTAGAAACGCGAGTTTTTCTTCCTTACTGAAGGATTTCAAATAAGGAGTCGCATTCGTGTGATGGTAACGTGGAAATGTCGGGATGGTATTAAATCCAAGTGCGCGGTATGCTTTAAAGAAGTCCGGCCAGGTGATCGCCCATTCATCCCACATCCACCCGAGGCTGATTTCGAAATCTGTCCAAACAGGAACTGTGGGGATATCCAGTTCCGCCAGTTCTATTTTTTGTGCGTGCTCAAATCCTTCATAGACCATTTTCAGAATCGCATAACTTCCTTCTGGCAGCGGGGCCGAATCATGCTTTTGGATATACAAGGGGCCATTCACGCTTGCGGGGCGGAGTGGAAGCTTTGCAAAGGGGAGGACGTAAATTGTCCTTGAGTTTGCTTCGTCTTGGATTTTTTCTGTGGGAGGAATGCCCAGCCATCCGGAGACATAAACTTCGTCGGGCAATTCCAGCGTTAATTTCAGCGGAGCTTTTTGATCTTCTCGGGTATCCTGCACATCAATCCAGTTAGGGGTAGGGAAAGCGGGAGTGATAAAAAGTTTTTCTGTTCGAAAACTTGCAATCGCACTATCGATCGCCATTGTCATTTTGGGGAAATCGCTGGGCGTAGCAGTGATTTCTGAATCCGCCTTCATGACCGCAACCTCATCCAGTAACACCTTATCCCGATCGCGTTTTACTCGGAGACCAATGTAACGGGCTTTCACCCCCACAGGAAATGTAAAGATATGCGTATATCCCTGTTTTTTTTCTTCCAGATAATATGTGCGTTTCCAGTCTGCAGTATCCTGTTCTGCCGGGAGTGTTTTTGTAAGATTGGTGATACGGTGAAAATGGACTTTATCGTCGCTGACAAAAACCTCGAATTCTTTCGGGAATGCCATTCTTCCCCCTTGGGCATCTGCATTTTTTCCACCAAAAAAACGGGCGGAGATACGATCAACCGGTTGAGAGGATTCCAGGTCGAAAAGAATAATACAATCCAGATGACTCCACGCCCAGCGAACTGCGTCACCGGCTTCGTAGAGTCCATACGTAAGTGTATCACTCAATTTTTCATCGGTCAGAAGCCCGCTATAATATTCCGGCGGTTTTCCTCCCCAGTTGGGCGCAGGAAATAACCAGGCGGCTTTGCCTGCAACCAGATTGGTTCCATCTGTCACTTCTTTCCATGCAGGTAGAGAACCTTCTGCGGATTGAGCGGAAGCGGGCATTGTCGAGAGGGGAAACATCGGGAGAATAAAAAACGAAGAAAGAAAAGAGAAGGTGCGTTTGATCATGGAATAATGGGGGATAGATTTAATCTTCTATTTTAAAAAAATGGAGATTCGCAATTTGTATTGTTCCATGCAGCGCGAAGATCAGTGGCTGGATTTCATCAATCTGGAGAGGAGAATCCGTCTCTGATTTGGAGGTGACACTGAATGCTTCCTGCGGAACGTTGACTTTAATAATAAATTCCTGCCAGTCTCCATCGTAAGTGTGGATGGCTTTTCCGACCATGCGAACCCATTGGGTATAACTCCACAAAGAAATTCCAAGAAGCAGTTCTCCGTCTCCCTTTGCATAAAAACGAAATTCATAAGCACCGGGTTGGGAAGGAAGACGAGAACTATAACTGAGTCCCACTCTGTTTTGCTCTTCTCCCACGGTGATTTCCAGAACCTGTCCTTCCTTTTCAGGCGTTTCCTCTTCCAGTAATTGCACTTTTCCCGGATAAGTCGGATTCAAGTTCCAGCCATTCGGCAGCGGTGTTCCATCGGTTGCTTTAAAATGCCCCTCAACAGGAATTTCTGTCTCGGCAAATGCCGGAACAATCAGAAAATAGCCGGTTAACAGGATAATTTGACTAACAATAAAAAATTTAAATAGAGGGTTTTTCATAAGAGGAATACCATTATTCTCTTCTAATTTTGAATTTTAACAAGTGGACAATTGGATTTATTTGTAGCATTTTTCACGCATCAAAACCCTTTTGTATAAATTTTCGTTGGATGAAACAGTTTTTGTTTAGTCGACGGGGATGTGGGCATACCTGGCAAAATGACGCCTAAAATGCCATGGGCGCGGAAGCGCATAAATAGATCCAACGGTACGTTGGCCGACGGAGATGTCGGTGTACCCGGTAAAATGATGCGCAAAATGCCATGGGCGCGGAAGCGCATAAATGATCCAAGGGTACGTTGGCCGACGAGGACGTCAGCGCTCCCAGGGTGCAAAGTTAGGCTAGTCGAAGGCGGAAAATTGTGACAGGATGGAGGGATATGGCGTTTCAGATAGAAACTTTGGCACCTGGATTACGGTGGTTTATTCAATTGCGTTGGATGGCGTTAATCGGGTTGATTATTTTGTGTATTTCGGGAGTCCTGATATTAGGGATTTCGCTGCCATTGGGGGTGATTACAGGTTGTGTACTGGTGACCGCGTTAAGTAATGTATGGGTGCTTCGGTTAGGGAAAGAGAAGCGAGAAGGTGAGGGAAAATATTTTTCAGATACGGTTTCTTGTGCGGGGTTACTGGTATTGGATACGTTGGCACTTTCGGTGATTTTATTTTTTCTTGGAGGGGCGCAGAACCCGTTCACGGCCTTTTATTTATTGCACATCACCATTGCTGCGGTGTTATTGCCGGCATTATGGGCATGGATTGGAGTGGGATTATGCGGGATATGTTACGGGTTATTATTTTTGTCTCCTTATGTGGTGATGAGTGAGAGTGGGGTTTCCTGTTGCGGGAGTGGAAATTTCCATTTGCAGGGGATGCTTTTGGCAATGGTGTTGGTAGGAATATGTATTGCACTTTTTGTGAGTCGATTAAAGTCAGCGTTGGGGCGTCGGGAAGCAGAATTACGTCAGGCGCAAATGCGAGCGGTACGAAATGAAAAATTTGCCAGTCTGGCAACGCTTGCTGCCGGAGTGGCGCATGAATTGGCCACTCCCTTGAGTACGATCGCTGTTGTCAGTGCGGATCTGGAATCATTACCCGAATCGTTATCCGATCAAACTGCGTTTCGGGAAGATGCAAAATTGATTCGCTCTGAGGTGGATCGTTGTCGACAGATTTTAGAAAAATTAAGTATAAACACCACAGACAATATTGGGGAGAATGTACAATCTTTAAATGTGCGAGAGATTCCGGAAAAACTGCAGGAATTTTTGAGTGCTGCGAATTATCGGAGGCTAAAAGTGAAAGTGCCTGTGCCGGACGTATGGTTATCGGTGCCGGTATCTACCTTATTGCAGGCGTTAGCGGTTTTGATAAAAAATGCATGTGAATCGGATATTTCCGGAGGGGATGTGGAATTGTCTTTTGTGGTGAAGGATGGGAAGTTTTCTGCCTCTGTGCGAGATGAAGGGATGGGGATGCCTGCTGAAGTTCTGGAGCGGGCAGGAGAGCCGTTTTTTACTACGAAAGAACCGGGCAAAGGGATGGGACTGGGGATTTTTTTGGTGCGCATGTTTACAGAACGCATGAAAGGGAATCTGGAATTAGTTTCCTATTCAAAACAGGATGCCGGGAAAAGCGGAACAACAGCTACCATTTATTTTCCATTTGAGGATCGGTACGAAGAAGAAAACAGAGGAGGAAAATCGGAGGCATGAAAATCTGTTTAATAGATGATGATGTCGTTTTCCGGGAAACGCTTGCGCGTTCCTTGCGAAGGCGTGGACACGAGGTTCTGGCGATGGAGGGGAATGAGGCGGTGGAGAAATGTCAGGAAATGCAACCGAATGCCATTTTGCTGGACTTAAAAATGCCCGGTGAAAATGGATTAGTGCTGGTCGAGAAATTACGAGATGTGTGCGTAGATGCAAAAATGGTTATGCTGACAGGATATGGAAGTATTGCGACGGCAATGGAGGCAGTGAAACTGGGCTGTTCAGATTATTTAACAAAGCCGGCGGACACCGATCAGATTGAGGCCGCGCTGGAAGGGCGTCCTCGCGATCCAGAAATTGCAGTGCCTTCTCTGGACCGCGTGGAATGGGAGCACTTACAAAGAATTTTAGCAGATTGTAATAATAATATCAGCCAGGCTGCCCGCTTGCTGGGAATCGATCGTCGGTCGTTACAGCGGAAATTAGCAAAGTTCCCCCCGAACAGGTAGGATAAAATTTGTCTGTCATGGATAGAATAAAATCTTTTACTGGCGTTTAGCGCTTAGAGCTTTTTATTTGTGAGGGTTTCGCGGAGGATGTTCTGGAGATTTTCGATTGCCTCTGAGGAGCGGATTTTGTTTCCGGAATTATCGGTGATATAGAAACTGTCAATGGCTGCGCCTTTTTCTGTGGAGATGCGGGAGAATACGATAGAAGTATGAGCCTGGCTGAATCCGCGAAGGATTTGGTAAAGGAGTCCAAGACGATCAGGCGTTTGGATATCGACTAAAGTATAAATCGGATGGGTATCGTTTGTAATCACAATGCGAGTAGGAAACTCGATGGAATCGGAAAGTTTCGACTGGCGGTGTGGGGAAGCCGTTTCGATCAGTGACTTCGCCTGGAGATTCGATTCTGTGAGAAGACGCGTAAGCGTCGTCTCGAATTTTGTCACATCCCGTGGGTGGATCACGGTTTGCAGTTCGGGATCGGAGACACGGAAAACATCCAGAACCAGATTGTCTTTTCGGGTCAGAATATCTGCGGAGAGAATATTGATTCCGGTGACACTGAAAGCGCAGGCGATATTTTCCAGAAGTTTATTTCGATCCCAGGTACAAACCAACACTTCCGCAAAACCATGTTGGGGAAAGGGCGTCCACTCGAAAACAGGAATCAGGGGCGCCATGGGAGCATCGCTTTGCAGGGAAAGCAGGAAGCGACGGAAAAGTTTTAAATGACGGACAATCGTTGCGGGAGCGAATTTTCGAAAATAATGATCGGGCATGGATTCGAAATGCGCATGGATTTCTTCATCAAAAGAGTGGTCGAGCTGGGAAATAACATTGGTCCTGGTGGTATTCAGTTTA
This sequence comes from uncultured Chthoniobacterales bacterium, assembly GCA_934667795.1. Classification (GTDB taxonomy): domain Bacteria; phylum Verrucomicrobiota; class Verrucomicrobiia; order Chthoniobacterales; family CAKUMP01; genus CAKUMP01. The sequence goes on from CAKUMP010000015.1 coordinate 15,703, forward strand.
ATTTCGCGTTGCTCATGAAATGTACGTCCCTCGTGGAGAAATGCAGAGGTTTCATTATATAATTGCCAGATGAGGGATTCCTTCCAGTCTGACCAATTATGCGAATCGGTCGTCCCTTGTCCGTCTGCGAGCGTCAGGCACATCAAGTTATCCAGATATTCCTGTGTCTGGACTAGGCTGGCGAATTGGGCAATTGTCGTGACGTCATCCAGGTTACGACGTTGAGCGGTGTAAGAAAGGAGCGTGTGGTTATCCACCAGGAATAGAAGGCGCTGCCGTTGTTCGCGAGAAATCTGCAGGCGCTTTGCAATTTTCTGGGCAAAAATCGCACTGGCCTCGTGATGGCTGGGAGCATTGGTGGCTCTGCCGGTATCATGCAGAAGTGCTGCGAGATAGAGAATAAATGGGTCCGTAATAGCGCGAAAGAGTTTTCGGTATCCCTGTAATTTTGGATCTTCTGTATTTAAAAGCTGATCGAGTTGTTCGATCACTTTGAGTGTATGCTCATCTGCTGTATAACGATGGAAAAACTCATGCTGTACCAGACACGTCAGCCCACCGAACTCCGGGAGATAAGCACCGAGCACATTGACTTCATGCATCATGCGCAGAATACGGCCGACTTCTCCCTTTCGGCTGAGGATGGTCTGGAAAATATCGCGCGAAGCTTTCGCATAATAAAAGGGGGGATCAATAAGGTGGGTACGTCTTCGGATAAATTGTTGGAGACGGGGCGAAAGATCCAGATGACGGTTCTGGGCATGAAGAAAAACACGCAAAATCCGAAAAGGATCTTCCGTAAAAATTTCCTTCGAAGAAAAATAGATCAAGCCGTTTTCTGAAAAAAAGCCATCAAACTCTTCGCGGAGAGGGGGACGACGCTTGAAGAGACTTAAGACGCTGGATGAGGAAGTCTGTTGAGGCGCCTGAATAGAAAGTCGATCCGCCACAGACGCGCTGATGAGATAAATGTTACGCGCATGATGGAAGTAATCGCGCATAAATGCTTCGCTTTTACGAAGGATCGTATCCTGCGGGTAATGGAAATTTTCCGCAATGATCCCTTGATAATAGAGCGTGAGCTGATCGGTTCCACGTTTATTGATATAATGAAGTTCGGTACGAACACGGAGAAGAAAATCGTATGCGCGGTCGAGGTCGCCCCTTTCATTGGAACGCAAAAGCTGGTGCTTGACCAGTTGCAATGTGTTAAGCGAACCAAAATGAAAAAATGTGAGCCAAAGCAGACTCTGGTAATCGCGAAGCCCACCGCAGCCATTTTTTATATTCGGTTCCTGGACAAAAACGGTCCCACCATATTTTTCGTGACGCTGGCGCTGATTTTCCATACGCCATGCGGTAAATTCTTCCGTAAATTCCTTGATACAATATTTATAAAACCGGGAAGAGAATTTTTGAAAAAGGAGAAGGCTTCCCGTGATTCGCCGGGCCTCGGTTAAAGCTGTTTTGGACAGCATGTCTTCATTCGCTTGTCGGAGGGTGGCATAAATCGAGCGGGTGGAGTGACCGAGTTTAAAGCCAATATCCCAGAGCAGATAAAGAACTTCTTCGATGACCTTTTGCTGTTCTTTGGTTGGGTTCGGTGCTTTCCCCTCATACAGGAAAAGTAAATCGATATCGGAAAACGGATTGAGTTCTCCGCGTCCGTAACCGCCGATTGCAATCAGTGTAAGCATATGCCCAGGCTGATTGGGATCGAATTTGTTTAAAGAACATGCGAGCTCAAAAATATACAGAATCAGGGTGTCGGTTAGTTTTGCACGTAACTGGGCAACTTCTTTTCCTCCTCTTCCGACATTATGAAACGTCCGGATTCCTTGTTCATTTATACTGTAAAACCGTTTATAAAGCTCGATCCGCTCCGCTGGTGGGACATCAGCGAGAGCGGGGAGCTGATCTTTTGCATCAGTAAGTATTTTATTAAGATGCGCTTGCATCAGACCATAAAAAAGTGGTGTTAGCAGGAGATGCCAAAGAATGAATTTGGATGTGATGATGCGGGTTTGCTGCCAAGTGCGAAAGAATATGATAAATCTCCTCCGGGTCGGCGGATAAAGTCGTCGCCAGGCTTTCAGCAGTCGCCGGTTTTCTGTTTTTTAATTCCGCAATGACTCTACTTTGAAGATCGAGAATTGCGGTTGCTGCCTTTTTTCCCGCTTCTACACCAGGTTGATGATATGCGTTAATATGAACTAATGTTGCATAAAAACCGACAGCCCGTTCATAGAGCGCAATCAAGGCACCTAAATAAAACGGAGAAACTTCCGGGATACTGATCGTCATGGATTCTCTGCCATTTTCTGCCAAAGCCTTACGGGTTCCACGCAAAAAGCCCTGCAGGTAATCGCCACTGGTGACACCGGGTTCGACCTCAAGTGGAAGCCCGGATTGTGCCTGACGCACCTCAATAAATGTCAGGAAAAAGTTATGGATACCGTCGCGTAATTGCTGAACATAAGCGTGTTGATCCGTGGAACCTTTATTGCCATAAACGGCGATCCCCTGATTCACGGTTTTTCCATCCAGATCGAGTTCCTTGCCGAGCGACTCCATCACTAACTGCTGGAGGTATTTACTGAAAAGGACCAGACGATCTTTGTAGGGGAGGATGACCATATCCTTGGTCCCACGTCCATCGC
>CAKUMP010000016.1 GCA_934667795.1 uncultured Chthoniobacterales bacterium
AAAACAGAAAATACAAAAACAAACACCTTCAAACAAAGTTATCTACCAATTTTACAGAAAAAAGTTTGCGCCGCCTTAGATCACCCTTGTAGGGTTTATTTCTCTCTCCGAAATAGGGAGTGTTATATGAATTATTTAAGTAAACTTTTGTGTGTTTTGATGATCGTTTTAGCAAGTTCTACCTCTGGTTTTGCAGAGGAGAAATCTGCAAAACTTGTCTCTGAACTTTTTGATGTGATTTATTCGAATGGTTCATTTTCAGCCGATTTGGAAGCAAGGTTCTTTTCTAAAGCGCAAAATGATATACGCGTATGTCTTCGCGCCACCGATCAGTATGCTAAGAGTGAAGCCCCAATTCTCGAATTTCTCCACGACAATCGAATTAAATTATTCAAGACTGATGAGCGGAAGCGGATTACGGTGTTTTCCAAGTGTCAATTATTAGACGAATCAACAAAAAATGTATCAAACGAGTATGTATTTGCAATGGTGCGATGGGACAGGGATTCCGCAACTCCTCCCGTTTTGATGATTTTATTTCTTTTTGAAGGAGAAGAAGGCGGTAATCTTGGAGCAGGTCCACTTTTTATGCATTCTGAAGTAACGAAAACTCTGTATGATTTAGCGTTGGAACGACGTGATAGCACGCAATAGACTATATCGTATTTGGCAATAATTATCTATACGGTGAAGAGAATCCTCTTCCTGATTTGTCTCTTTTAGCACGGACAAAATCTTTTTTTACTCAACATTTGGAAATACAGGTAATCTAGGAGTGTCTTTTGAATAAAATGAAAATATTAGCTAAATTATTGGGAGTATTTTTTCTGATAGGTGTTACAAGTTGTAATCTGCCTGTGGAAAATGTTGATATATTTGGTGTTTATAATGTTGAAAAATCAATAATTGCAATATCTGATATTTCCGGTCCAACAGAAGATACGCGTTTAGTTCTTAATTCTGATGGGTCTTTTTTAGCCACTTTATGGCCTGCATGGACGTTAGTTCCTCTTACTGGAAATACTTCGATTCGATTGATTTCGGAAATTCAGGGCCCTTGGAGTTTACAATCTGATGGCAAGGTGGAATTTCAGTTTTCTTCTTCTGAAATTCTTCCATCAGGTGCTGTGCTGCTTGTTTCATTAAGAAGGGATAAAAAATTCAAACTTAAAGTTCCGTTAAATCCTGGAAATAAGGATGACTTTATGATATTAGTGAAAGCAAGTTCGAATTAAGATGATAAAAGGTAGCCTCTATCCAGTTGCCGGGGCAGTAATACTATTTTTCTCCTTGAATATCTTTGCATCCGATATTGATGAGTCATTCTCTCTGAGTCTCGCTAATTCGTTGGATATCCCTGTAATTTCAGAGCGAGTGGTAAAGATTGAGATTTTTACTGTTACGGATGGCAATCCTTATACTCCACCGGACTATACAAAAACGAAACCTGAAATAGTATTGTCCGACTCACAACGTTCACTTTTCTTTGAATTGCTTGGGAAAACTGGGGTGAATAAATCATCTAATTTCACCCAAGTGACGACTGACACCATTGGTTGTTTCATTTGGACGAAGAATTCAGCGCCGGGGTATCTCTTTCTTCGCAACCTGGATGGACGTTGGTATTTACACTTCTACAGCAGTCGTGATTCAGTCGGAGGATTTAATCAGAAATTAGGGGATTTTCTATGGAGTGTGATCAGAGAGGCCAAACAACGTGATAACACGAAATGATGTCAAAACAGATGATGGCAATCATACACTGATGTTATGGAAATATGTTGCTGGAGCACCGTCAGAACAATGGACTGGCATCCTCCAATATTATGAATAAATTTTTATTAATAATACATATGGTGATTTTCATCAACATTGGATCATGCGGCAAGTCCGATATTGAAATTATCGAGAGGGACTATGGTATTAATTTTCCTGTGGAATTTAAGATTGAGGAGTATTGGGATAATTATAGCTCCGCTCGTGGGCGTCTTCCTTTACAAGCATGGTCTGATTGGAAAATCTCTTCATTCGGATATAAAAATTGGAACAGGATGGAGGATTGGCAACTCTTTATAATGCGTCGATTCGTATTTGAACAACAGCCCGGAGACGAAAAATATTATACGAACGTATCCAAAAGTTCACGTCGCAAGTTTTTGTTCTACGATGCTCGAAATGAAATGTTATGGATAGCAATAGAATGATCACCTGTGTTTATTAAATCCTCTACTACGTTTTCATTATATGACTTGGCATTACGAGAACGTGATAGCACGCAATAGACGATATCGTATTTGGCAATAATTATCCATGTCGTGAAGGGAATCCTCTTGACGTAAGGGAGCGGGCATTTCATTGTTTTGAAATTCAAAACTATAGAGAAATTGGCCGTAATGGCTGAGAAAAATATATGAACATTCACGAATATCAAGCAAAAGAATTATTGGAAAAATTTGGGGTGCGAACCTCCCCTGGGCGTGTCGCATCGACTCCGGAAGAAGCCGAAAGCATTGCCAGGGAGTTAAATACCACGGATTTAGTTGTCAAAGCACAGATTCACGCAGGCGGCCGCGGGAAAGGGACGTTTAAGAACGGCTTCAAAGGGGGCGTTCATTTGTGCGAGTCTCCCGAACAGGTAAAAGACCTTGCCGGGAAAATGCTGGGCGAAACGCTGGTGACGCACCAGACCGGAGAAGATGGTCGAGTGGTACGGAAGGTTCTCATCGCAAAATCGGTAGAAATCGAACGCGAACTCTATTTTGCTATCCTGATGGATCGCGAAACCGGTGCACCTAAAATTATCGCCAGTACCGAAGGTGGGGTGGAAATTGAAAAGGTTGCAGAAGAAACTCCGGAAAAAATCACACATGTGAATGTGGATCCTTTACACGGGCTGCAAGCGTATCAGGCACGCTGGCTGGCGAAAGAGCTGAAGTTCGAATCGTCCCAGATCGGTGCTGCAAGCCAGTTGTTTGTGAATTTGTACCGTCTGTTTATGGAATCCGATTGTTCCATGGTCGAAGTGAACCCTCTGGTAGTCACAAAAGACGGAGAAGTTCAGGCGCTGGATGCAAAATTCAATTTTGATGACAACGCGATGTTCCGCCATAAAGACATTCTGGCGTATCGGGACACAGAAGAAGAAGACCCACGCGAAGTGGAAGCATCAAAATTCAATTTGAATTACATCGGATTGGAAGGAAATATTGCCTGTCTGGTGAATGGTGCCGGGCTGGCAATGGCGACCATGGATATTATTAAATATTATGGTGGCGAGCCTGCCAACTTCCTGGACGTAGGAGGCGGAGCGTCAGAAGAACAAGTGACAGAAGCATTTAAAATTCTGGTTTCAGATTCCAACGTGAAAGCAATTCTGGTCAATATTTTTGGTGGGATCATGAAATGCGACATCATTGCGCAAGGGATTATCAATGCGATCAAAGCATTGAGCCTGCCGGTTCCATTAGTGGTTCGTCTTGAAGGAACGAATGTGGATGCAGGAAAGAAACTGTTGGATGAAAGTGGATTAACCATCATTACCGCGAGTGATTTAGGCGATGCGGCAGAAAAAGCCGTGAAAGCAGCGCAGTCTGCTTAATGGGAGTTTCCACGAGAACGAAAATTGAAAAGATTATAATCTGGAGAATTTAAAACATGTCAGTTCTGGTAAATAAAGACACACGCCTGCTGGTGCAGGGGATCACAGGAAAAGCGGGTGGATTCCACGCAAAATCCTGTATGGAATATGGAACCAATATTGTCGCAGGGGTAACTCCCGGACGCGGTGGTGAATCCTTTGAAGGAAAAGTCCCGGTATTCGATACGGTACGGGAAGCACGTCAGGAAACAGGATGTAACGCAAGTATGATTTTTGTGCCTGCGCCCTTTGCAGCAGATTCGATTCTGGAAGCAGTGGCAGCAGGAGTGGAATTGGTCATTTGTATTACGGAAGGGATTCCTGTGATGGATATGATGCGGGTTCAGGAAGCAATGAAAGGGACATCTTCCCGATTAATTGGCCCTAACTGCCCGGGGATTATCACTCCCGGTGAATGCAAAATCGGGATTATGCCCGGGTATATTCATAAGCCCGGTAATGTGGGCGTGATTTCCCGCTCCGGGACGCTGACTTATGAAGCGGTCTGGCAGTTGACTCAGCGTGGATATGGTCAGTCCACTTGTATCGGGATTGGAGGAGATCCTATTAATGGAACTTCCCATACGGACGCATTGAAATTATTCAATGAAGATCCGGACACCGAAGCGATTATCCTGATTGGGGAAATCGGGGGCTCTGCCGAAGAAGAGGCAGCCGCCTGGGCAAAGGAAAATTGCAAAAAACCGATTGCTGCGTTTATTGCAGGAGCAACCGCTCCTCCAGGACGTCGTATGGGACATGCCGGAGCGATTGTGTCTGGTGGTCAGGGAACGGCTGAAGGGAAGCAAGAAGCCTTGCGCGCAGCAGGGATCGCTGTTGCCGATACCCCCGCCGTAATGGCAGACACTCTCCTGAAACATTGGGGAAAATAAATTTAGAAGCGCGGTAACGCGTATTTGGAGTGCGGCGGTTCCCGCCGCTTTGGATTACATCGGAATGGAGGTGCGAAAAGTTTTTGCGGATAGCAATTCACGTATCATTCAATCCAAAGTGGTGCAGAGCCCCGCATTCCAAAGTTTCTGAATACGTTGGCGTTCCCTGGGACGTCAGCGCTCCCGGGAAGAAAGAATTTTCCATTCGCCGGGTTGAAGATTTAGATCGTGCAAATGTATATTTCCGGAGCGGATACGCACGAGGCGAAGAGTAGGAAAATCGACAGCGGCTGTCATGCGACGGACCTGTCGGTTTTTTCCTTCCGTGATCGTAATTTCGAGCCAGGTGTCCGGGATATGAAGGCGGACGCGTATGGGGGGATTTCGTGGGGGAAGTTCAGGTGGTGAAGAAAGAAGGCGAGCCTGTGCCGGGCGCGTCGTAAAGTCAGAAAGTTTCACTCCCTGGCGGAGTTTTTTCAGTGCATTTTCGTCTGGAATTCCTTCGACCTGGACGAGGTAGGACTTTTCGTGATGAAACTTGGGATCGAGCGTGTGGTGGATAAAATCGGCATCATTGGAAAGCAGGAGGAGGCCTTCACTGTCTTTATCGAGTCGGCCAACGGGATAAACTTCGGGAGGGAAATGAAAGTCTGCGAGCGTCGGCGTGTTGTCATGGGTCGTGAATTGGCACAGAACGCCATAGGGTTTGTAGAAGGCGATAATCTGGGGCGGAGTGGGGTGAGAAATTGCGCGGGAAGAAGCCGTTTTCTTTTTAAAATGGCGCGAAGAAGCGGATGTTGCTTTGCTGCCGGAAGTGCGTTTTTGATTCCGCAATGGTTTCTTTGGATATTTTTTCATGAGAAATGGAAATGTGGGGGCAAATCATAATCTAGCACTAGTGATGTAAAGAAACCGCTAGAAATAATCAAGAAATCGCTAATCTAGTGCAGGCATCCGTTAGAACGAGAGCAAAAATCGTATTAGGATGCTTGCATGAAATTAAGAAAAGGACTTGCAGGAATTTTATGCATGGTGGCAAGTGGGTGGAGTCTTCATGCGGCACAAGTAACGATTGATACGCCTACGATGGATCGTTGGATGTATCCATTTAACGCGACTCCCGGGGCAAGAACGACGGCCAGTGTGTTTGGAGCGGTGGGGGAAGAAAGTTTTGATGAGCGCGATGCGCAATATATTATTCGCTTTGACACAAGCTCACTGGTGCCTGTCGGATATGACAGCACAAACTATAACCTTACGAGTCTTACGCTTTCTATGATGGTGGGAGTGACAGATGGTTTCACGTATGGGCTCAGCGGAAATTCTGCGATCGAATTGTTTGGGGTGGGATATCGGTATGGATTTACACAAGCAAGCTGGCAGGAAAATACTGCTTATGCTTTTGGAAACCCGGCACAGAAGTCGGTGCGTAGCGCGTATGCATTGGGGTTTGATGAAAATGGAAATGCGCGGGATGTGCCTGGGCAGTAGGTGTTGTCGCTGGCTTGACTCCGGGCGATACCGTGACGACAGAGTCGGTCTTCACCTTCACCCTGGATTTGACGAATCCTTACGTCCTGGATTATTTTCAAAATGGTTTGAAAAATGGCTGGCTGGATTTTGCGGTGACTTCCTTGTACAGCGCATCGCAAGAAGTTGCGACCGGGATTCCGGTGTTTTATACCAAGGAAAATCCGGACATCGGATTTGAGGGAGTTTTTGCATCGCAGGTAAGTTTAGAATACGAGATGATACCAGAGCCATCGTCTGTGTTGTTGACACTGCTTGGGGTTGGTGGATTGGCGATGCGCTGGGGGCGTTCTAATTACGGGAAGCGCCATGGGTAAGTTTAAGACATCAAATGGCTTTACCTTGCTGGAGCTTTTGACGGTGAGTGCGATTGTCGTTATTTTGACGGCAATCGCGATTCCGGTTGTTCATAAGGTGAAGCAGAATGGGGAGATGACGCGGGAATTATCCGGTGCAAAGAAACTGATTGCCGGGTATCTGGCATACGCTGTGGATCATGACGGAGAGGTGATGGTGGGGTATCACAACAGTGCTGTGGCAGTGGATCAGGATGGCGCCGCATTGAAGTTTCCAATCAATGCGCGTTACCCGTGGCGAGTTGCGCCTTATTTGAATTATGAGTTCGCGGGAAGCGTGCTCGTAAATCAGATGGTGAAACTTTTGAGCCAGCCGGGGTGGGAGTATGCGGTGAGTGCGGAGCCGAGTTTTGGATTAAATGTCACTTATGTAGGAGGCGACTTTGGATCAGGAAGCGAGTTGAATCCGGATTCCCGAATGGGGAAAGCGGTGGGAGATTTTGTGGTGACGAGGCTTGTGGAAGCAGTTGCGCCATCGAAGTTACTGGTATTCAGTTCCGCTCGCCAGGGCTCGGGGATTGGGGAAGCATTGCCGGGAAATTTTATGATACGTGCACCGAATCTGATGCAGCCGCGTTGGGAAGATGGGCCTTATAATAAAGGGTTGCATCCGCAAAAATTTGGATTTGTGGACTTCCGATACCAGGGGCAGGCGGTTTGCGCAATGCTGGATGGGCATGTGGAAATGTTAGGCGTGGATGAATTACGCGATATGCGCCGGTGGTCGAATCAAGCGGCGGACGTCAATAACCCAAATCATATTTTAAGTCGAAACGAACCATAAGGAAAACCGGGGAAAGAACATAAAACAGAAAGAGAGTATATGATGTTAACAAGTGCTGATGTATTAGAAAAATGGCAGGAAATAAAAGCAAAAGAACCACGGGCAAGAACAGTGGATATTGCAAAAAAACTGGAAATTTCCGAAGGCGAACTATTGCGTTCCGCTGTGGGAAATGGAGTGATTGAATTAACAAATGACTGGTCGGAACTTTTCTCCGGCATTTCCACTCTTGGAAGAGTGATGGGACTTACGCGCAATAAATACGCGGTGCATGAACGGAAAGGAACGTATCCAAAAGCATCATTTTTCCATGGTATGCAAATGGGACAATTGGTAGATCCGGATATTGATTTACGGTTGTTTCCCGGCAACTGGAAACGTGCGTTCGCATTGTCGGAAGTCAAGGATCTCGGTCTGCGCCCAAGTATCCATTTATATAATAATGAAGGACAGGCCGTACATAAAGTGATTCTGCTGGAAGAATCCAACTGGGAAAACTGGGAGAAATTTTGCCAGACTCATCGGCTGAACGAAACGGGATCCGGGACCGTTTTTGAAACAGAAAAATTTTCGAACGAAAACGGAGAGAAAAAAGTAGAGGCGACCGCAGACGAGGTGCGCAAGGCATGGTCGGAATTGAAAGATACCCATGACTTTTTTGGTCTGCTCTCACGGTTCAAATTAAGCCGGCGGGAAGCATTTGTTTTGGCCGGCGAAAAGTTTGCACAGAAAGTAGAAACTTCTACTGTAGAAAACTTATTGCGTGCGGTATCTGCAGGTAATACGACATTCATGGTATTTGTGGGGAACCGTGGGTTGCTTCAGATTCATACCGGGAAAGCGATTAATATCGTTGAACTGGAAGACTGGATTAACGTGATGGATGAGGCATTTAATCTTCATCTTATGCGGAGTGCTATTCAAGAAGCGTGGGTGATTCGGAAACCAACCCGGGATGGACAAGTGACCTCTCTGGAAGTTTTTGATAAAGATGGCAATGATATGGTCACATTTTTCGGCCCGAGAAAGCCGGGGCAAGCGGAAGACCAGGAATGGCGCAAGGTATTAGGGGAAGTAACCGGAGTACCTGTATGCGTGGAATAATATTTGTCCTTGGCTTCCTATGGAGTGGTGGTTTTTTGATGTGCGCGGATACGCGTTATGAGGAGCCGCGGATTGTGTGCCTGGGCGGTGCGGTAACAGAGATTGTCTATGCGCTGGGGTATGGCGAGCACATTGTGGGAGTGGATCAGACAAGCCTGTATCCACCGGAAGCTACGAAGCTGGCACAGGTCGGGTATGTAAGACAATTGTCGACTGAAGGTATCCTGGGGTTGAATCCCACATTGATTCTGGCGATTGGGGATGCGGGGCCACCCGATGTGATGAAGCAATTGGAAAGCGCGGGGGTTGATTTGCTCGTGCTGGATGCGCCGTTGAGTTATGAGGGGATTCAGGAAAAGCTCACGGTGATTGCAGATAAGATCGGCGCAGAAAAAAAGAGAGCGGAACTGACCCATGAGTTGGAGGAAACCCGAAAGAGGTTGCTTCAGCAGGTGGAGGATGTGCAGGCGAAACAGCAGTCCCGGATTCTGTTTCTTATGCATCATGGCGGTGGGCAATGGGCCGGGGCAGGAACAGGTACTGCGGCAGATGCTCTCATCGCATTGGTTGGAGGAGAAAATGTCCTGAACGGACTGCATGGATATAAAACGCTTTCGACAGAAGCCATGGCGGGAGTGGATGTAGATTATGTCTTTGTGGGCGAACGCTCTCTTGGAAGTATGGGAGGGTTTGATCGTGCGAATTTACCGATTTGGTGGCCAAAATCGTCTTCGGGAGAGAACGCAGAATTATTGGTGGTAAATGAACTCGAAGCTTTAGGTTTTGGGTTGCGAACATTATCGGCGGCGTTACAAATCGCGGAACAGTTGCAGCTCTCAGGGAAGTTAAGTCAAAAATAGTCTGTGGTGGAGAGGGATCAGCATTGGGAACAAGGAGGACGGATGGGGGAAATGGATACGCGGAAAAGCGTTGCCTGGAAAAAAGGCAGTAGTGTTTATCGAAAAGGAAAATGGCAGACGGTGATTTTCATCGCCTGTCTCCTGTTGTTGGTCATTATTATTGGCTCCAGCATGATAGGGCCTGTCAGGATTTCCTGGCAGGACATCTGGGCGTTATTAACCAAAGTTGTTTTTGGCGGAGAAGAACTTCAATCGGTGGGGCAGGCAGGCGTGATTGTGGGGCAGATTCGTTTGCCGCGAATTTTGTTTGCAGCGCTGGTGGGAGGAGGACTGGCGGGATGTGGGTGCGCTTTACAGGGAATTTTTAGAAATCATCTGGCGGATCCGGGGTTAATTGGAACTTCCGTGGGCGCCGGGTTGGGTGCAGTGGGTGTGATTGTGTTGGGAGAAAATCTGATGGGAAAAATTCCTCCCCCCTGGATCTTACCCATTTGTGCATTCATCACGTCTTTAGCAGTCACACTGGTGGTCTATCGGTTATCGCTACGAGATGGTCGAGTGAATATGGCGCTGATGTTGCTGGCGGGTGTTGCCATGAATGCAATCGGAGGAGCACTGATCGCATTTTTGAGCTATCTGGCGGACGATCAACAGCTCCGAAGCATTTTATTCTGGAACCTTGGAAGTTTTACCGGACTAACCTGGCTGAAAGTTTTATGGGGAGGTCCGGTGATTATTTTCGCGGTGATTATTTTGTTGCGACAGGCAGGCCCCCTCCATGTGTTTTTATTGGGAGAAGGAGAAGCAAAAATGCTGGGCGTACGGACGGAAAAACTGAAAGCCAGAATCCTGGTGCTTTCCGCATTGTTGTGTGCGGCCTCGGTTTCTTTCACCGGCGTCATTGGGTTCGTCGGTCTGGTCGTGCCACATATCGTGCGATTGGTGACCGGATCAGACCAGCGGATTCTTATGCCGGTATCGGTTTTGGTGGGAGCAGGCTTATTGGTTTCGATGGACACATTGGCGAGAACCTTAATGGCTCCTGTGGAATTGCCCATCGGGATATTGACGGCCTTTGCTGGCGGTCCTGTCTTTTTATGGTTATTGCATCGTGCCGGGAAAAGAATATGACGAAACATGCAGAAACAGAAATGCCTGCTGACCGGATGGTTGCGGATGTAGTGCTGGAACTGGAGGAGGTGGGGTATATTGCAGGGAGAAAAGAGATCTTGAAAGGGGTCAGTATGAAACTGCACGCCGGAGAAATTACAGTTGTCTTGGGGAAAAATGGAGCCGGAAAATCTTCTCTGGTAAAATTGGCTTCAGGAGAACGTCGTGTTTCTTTTGGAAACATCAAAGTACTCGGGCGTGACATCCGGGAATGGAAAGAGCAGGAACTGGCAAAATGCCGGGCAATGGTGGCACAGTCCAGTGATGTTGCATTTGCTTCTCTTGTAGAAGAACTCGTGCTGTTGGGACGCTTCCCGTTTACTAATGGAGTAGAAACATGGAAGGACTGGGAAATTGTCGAACTGGTGATGAAACGTCTCGAAATCCTCCATCTGTGGGGAAGAGAATATTCCACGCTGTCCGGTGGAGAAAAGCAACGGGTTCAACTGGCGCGCGCGCTGTGCCAGTTATTTCATCCAAAAGAAGAAAACGCAAAACCAAGGTTGCTCATTCTGGACGAACCTACCTCCAGTCTGGATATTGAAAAACAACTCACCTTTGTCCAATTACTGCGCGAAATCAAACAAGATCATGTCGGGATTCTGGTCGTTTTACATGATCTCAACCTCAGCCGCTGGGTAGCAGACACCGGAATTATTCTGAAAGAAGGCAAACTCGTGACTTCCGGGGATAAAGATACTCTGTTCCAACCAGAGGTGCTTCAACACGCGTATGATGTCCAGATGCAATGGGCAACCTGCGAAGGAGGCGAACGCTACATGGCATTTTTGCCTCCTGAGAGCACCGATGTCCCCGATTTGGAGTGCGGCGGTTCCCGCCGCTTTGGATCATAGCGAATGGGATGTGCGAACAATCTTTGGTTGGCAAAACTCCAGCATCGTTCGAACCAAAGCGGTACAGAGCCCCGTATTTAAAATTCTTTTCGTGTGGTGGGGAAAATCTCTGATACGTCAGATTTGATTGAGATGCATGTATTCAAAAAGTACTTATTTTACTAATTATAATAAAATTTAATAAATATTAGATGAATTTTTGTATATTTTTTATTGGTTTCTCCAAAAGAGCCAAATTATTTCTCTAAAAATGGCTTTCCTTCTATTATTTCTATCATTTATTTATTCTTTAATTGATTAATTTTATAAAAATAGTTGACTTATTTTTGTTATTTTAAAAATCTGATCATATTGCTCTCCCTCGAATATGATGATTTGTGGGGACAATGTTCAAAAAACACCTCCAAAACGATAAAACCTGCACGAATCCATGAAAATTATAAAAGTCGGCATTATTACCTGTTCTTTGTTTTTGCTACCCCTTACTGAGACCCCTGCTGCTGTTGTTGACTTATGGCTGGATGGAGTTGAATGTGCTGGAACGTCCATTGGGGGAAATGATTTTGCAAATGCGGTGGTGGGAAACAATACGGCTGCGGTCTGGGTGGGGCAAAGGAATCACGCAGCACGGGGAGTCAGTTTGATGGTAGAATCGACGATTTGTTTATTGCCAATACTGCTTTATCGTTTACGGCGCCTATTCCTGAACCGACGAGCGGTGTGCTGGTGGGGGGAGCACTGTTAGTGGCAGGTGGGTATCGACGTTTTTTTCGACGCACCCGATAAGGAGCAGTCTGGTTTTTAGACGCACATATAATTTTTCAGGTTTCTCAAGGAAACAAATTCACATTTACTTTATTGCATCATGTTACGCCGCCTTACCAGATGGATCACGTTTCTTTGTGTCCTATATATTTTTAGTGGATACGTGGATGGGGCAGAGATTTTGCCCCGTGGGATTCCTTTCATTTCGGATCCGCCGCCATCGGTGGATGGTTCGTTGAGCAGGTTTGCAGCGGTTCCTGGCTGGCAAAAATGGAATGGGCGAGAGCAGGTACTTTATAGTCGGCGTGACTGGCGTGGGTTGAAGGACCTTTCGGGGGAAGCCTTGCTGTCGTGGGATCGGAATTACTTGTACATTGCCGCCAAAGTGCAGGATGACCATGTTTTGCAGCCGTATTTTGGTGCGAATTTCTGGCGTGGAGATTATGTGATGGTGATACTTGACCTGCCCCGGCAGGCAACGGGAGTGCGTTCCGGGGAGAAACTGTTTCGTATTGGATTAAGCCCCGGAAATCTGGCATCGGGGGAAGACATTTCCCGTCCGGAGATTTATTGCTGGAGTGAGCCTGCTGGAGAAATTTCGGGAGCAAAAATTGCTTCTCGGAAAACGGCGGAGGGATATGACATGGAAGCTGCGATTCCCTGGAGTTTTTTTAAAATCGATACTCCCGAAGAAGGGGTGGTGTTGGCATATGACATCGTTGCCAGTGATGCGGATAACGAGGGGCTGGCAGAACAGGAGCAATTAGTAAGTCTGGGAAAAACTCCCTGGAGTATGCTGGATCCAGAGCGTTTGATAGATGCAGCTCTAGGAAATGCAGATGGAACGGTGAACCCTGCGACATTGAAAAGTGTAGAAGTTACCCCCATTGGAGAAACGCTGCATATTCGTCCCGGGGAATCGGTGACTGTTTCGACAGGAAAACGTCCGGACGGTAAAGAACTGGTGTTGCGAGCGCGGAATGATTTTGCGAAGATTGCTGGCGGGAGCGGGGCGTTGCAGGTGGAAATAAACGGGACGGAATTGGGTCCTGAATATATTCTGAATCGATTGGAAACTTTCACTTTGGGTGCCAGAGAGGTTTCCAGTTTTTCCAGAAATGCATGGTTTGTTTTGTATGCGCCGGACTTTACGCTGCCTGCGCGTTTTTCAAATTACGATACGCCGGAAATTGAGCCGTACGATTTTCGGTTTGATGTGTCATCATTATGGAATCCGGAAAATAACACCATCACGATTACCAATAAAAGTTCCGGGGATGCGACGATGCTGGTGGTGGAGTTGGCGAGCAGTCCGCAACTTTCATTTAAAATGGCAGCACCTGTGCTTGCGCCTGCACCAACCGGAGAAATCCCTTTATATGAGCCTGCCCTTGCTGCTCCTGAAAATTTCTTTGCCTGGAAAATGCATCCTGGGGGAGCACTGGAAATCCGTTGCGGAAAGCATGTCTGGAATGTGGAATCTGCATTTTCTACCACCTCTCCGGGCTGGGCGCGTTTTTCTGAAACACTTTCTGAAGGGGAGTGGGAACAAATGGAAATGAATAAAATTTCCCTCACTGCGCAGAGTGCGGAATTTACAGTAAAACGTACGGTCGAAGTACTCGACGATCATTTGATCGTTTCTGATGAACTGACGAATACCAGCGAGGGAGATGTCCCGGTTATGTTGCGTCATGAACTCGCGCTGGGTGTAGAGCCTGTTACGACTTATATTGCGGGCAGGCAGATCAAAGCACCGCGGTTTTATACCGCTGAGGGGGAAGCCCCAACTTCCTTGGCGGTGTATTCCAGGGAGGCGATTGGTCTTGTGATGGAAGACGATCATATGCGTGCGCAGGGGCAGAATTATGTGTCTGACGGCAAGATCGGGGTGGAAAATAATCATCTCGTTTTGGCGAAAGGAAAATCTGTCACTACGCGTTTTTCTGTTTATCCGGTGGAGCGTCCCGACCCATTTTTATTTATCAATCGTATTCGTCAGGCATGGGGAGTAAATTTCACCATTGAGGGGCCATGGGTTCTTATATCTCTGAATCGCCCGCCTGCAAATTCCATGTCGGACGAAGAGTTTGCCCAGGCAATTCGCAATAAGGGCGCGCGTTATATTTCGCTCCCCTTTCCGCAGCGGAGTGGAATCGCTGTGCATGGAACGGGAATGTACGAAGTTTCACATACCGCTCATCGCGAATTTGTCGATCGATTAAAGAAAATTGTACCGAAATGTACCATTTTATCGTATCTGCATACCTTCATTTCCAATGGAGAAAACGATCAGGAAGAATTTACGGACGCGCGTCTGTTGCGCCCTGATGGGACGCAGGCAGATTACAGAAATGGTCAATATCCTATTTTTCTTCCTCTTCCTGATTCTCCCTTTGCCAGAGAGCAGGAGGGCTTGATTGACCTGCGCTTTGAACAGCTTGGAGTCGATGGGATTTACTGGGATGAAGTTGAATACAGTGCCTTGAAATGGGATTATTCGCCTGCACATTGGGATGGGGTGTCAGGGCTGATTGATACACGTACGCATAAATTAACACGAAAAATTTCGAATGTGATGCTGGCGACCCAGGCATGGCGCATCGCCACCGCGAAGGCGCTTCTGGAACGTGGACCATTGGTTGGAAATGGATCTCCACAAACGGCTGGGATGACACAGGTCCATTTCCCACGTTTTGCAGAAACGGGTTCTATTTCCAATTTGACCAAAGGGCAGCTTTATTCGCCGATTTCGCTCGGAGATCACCTGACCGAACGGACGGTGCAGGATTGTTATCGAAATATGTTGAAGGCATTGGACTACGGAAGTGTTTATTACTGGTACACACAGGTTTACCCGACGGAGCCGACGCTGACATCCTGGATGTTTCCTGTTACCCCGGTCGCTTTAGGTGAAGGGTTTATCATTGGCGAAGAGCGGATTTTGACGAATCGAAGCGGTTATTTTGGCTGGGGAGACAAAAGTACGTTTGAAGCAGTTGTTTTTAATGAAAAAGGACAACGCACAGATGCAATCACAATTCCACTGGTTGTTCAAAATGGAAAAAATCTTGCTGAGGTACGTATCCCCGGTGGTTATAGTGTGGCCTTAATCCGAAAAGCACCAAAGTCATGAAAGAAAAAAACGCTCGTTCCGTCTCATCTGAATCTGAATGCAAGGAAACTGTTGAAGTGTGTGTGAATACCAATTTACGTCCCGGGGAACGGGTACGGCAATTTTTACAAACGCAGTTTCTTGCAAAACGGGGAAAAACTTCGCAGAGGTTACCGACAATTTCTGAACTTGCAACCCGTCTGGAAGTGAGTCGACCAACGGTGCAGTCGGTGATTGCAGAATTAGTAAAAGAAGGCACTTTACAGACGCGTGCGGGAGATGGAACGTACCTGACCGCTTTGCCGGAAAAAATAAACCGGACGTTTCAGTTGGGGGTCAATGCGTTGCAGGCATATTCATGGAATGGACACATCTATGGAGGGATTTTTTCTGCGGCGATGGAAAGTGCGAACCCGGTACAGATTTGTCCACTTTCTGTAAGTCGCGAAGAAAGTGCGGATTATGTGGCGCTTTTCTCTGCCACATTTCCGGAACTGGATGGCTATATTTTGCTTCCACCCTGTAACACGGTAGAAGTGATTCAGCAGATTGAAAAAACAGGCAAACCATGGGTTAGCTTTAATGCTCCCTCACCCGGTTCTGTCGCAAACTTTGTTGCTCCGGATTATTATGGTGCATCGTTTACCATTGGGCGTGCACTGGCATCCCAGGGACGGCGGAGGGTTCTGTATGTTTCTACAGACGCTGGACAAATTGTGTCGAGCGACATGTTGCGGCTGACCGGGCTGACGAATGGATTGCAAAGTATTACCAGGGATGCGCAAATCCGCGTGGAACGATTGGAAGCGACAACGCAGCAGGAGAGTTACGCTTTAATTGAACGACTGGTGCAGAGCAAAGACTGGTTTCCGGATGCGGTGTATTGTATGGGAGATTATCTCGCGCTGGGCTGCGCAGAAGCACTGGGGGAGTTTGATTTTGACGTCCCGGAAGAGGTCAGCGTCATAGGGGGATCGGGAATGAATCTGCATACATTCGCACGACCGGATATCACGCGTATGGATATGGCGTTTCATCGAGTAGGCCAGGAATTGATTCAAATGATGATTCGACGACTACAATTCGGAGGAGCAGAGCAGACCGGGGTCTATGTTCCAACCGGATTCTTTGGTTTTGGAACGACTTCAGAACACGAAAACGAATTGTTGCAGGCCGAAACACACCACCTCGACAAAGCGAACAAATGTTAATTTTATTAAAATTTTATGACAAAAAAACAAAATCATCTTCGTCTTTCACTGGCTCCGGTGAGTCTTGCCCGAGCTATTCGTGAGGAAGCCCTTTCTTTTGAAGCGTATGTCGCCTGGCTTGCAGAGGCCGGGTTTGATGCTTTGGATATTGCGTGCCCAACCAAATATGCGTGGTTCTGGCAGGATTTTGCATCCCAGCTTCCGTCCGTACCTGCATTGGCAGCAGAATATGGTCTCGAAATGGGCGGGTTTTATTGTGGGAATAATTTTGCCAAGAGTGCACAAACAGATTTTGAAGCAGAAGTGGCGACGGTGCTGGCAGCGATTGATTCCGCGGCGGCTGTGGGTTGCCCGTTGATTCGTTTGTTTGGTGGGGCACCTGCTGGGCCCAAACTCGGTGGGGAAGAAGGAATGACGTCTCCTCTGGGGTTTCGTCGGGTAATTGAAGGGCTTGAGCGTTGTTTGCCTGCTGCAGAAGAACGAAAAGTCATACTTGCACTGGAAAATCATGGGTGCCTGCCCGGACATTCGTGGGAGTTGGCCGCACTGGTCCGGCGGTTTCAATCTCCCTGTTTGCGAGTTGCGTTTGATGTGGCTAATTTTGTGGCGAACAACGTGGATGAAGTGGAGTCTCCTTTGCAGGCTTATGAGACGCTTCGAGAGAATATTGCATTTGTGCACGTGAAAGATTTCGGCCCACCTGTGCTGGATTTGACTCGACGAGTGGAACCTTGCCTGATGGGGGAGGGAGAAGTCCCGTTGCGGCAACTGCTGGCACGTTTCATACAGGATGGATACAGAGGTCTGTTTGCCATTGAATATGAAGCCGGACGCCGCGTGCCAGAACGCGAAGGCGTGCTTCATAATGTCCGCTTTTTCCGCGAGACAGAAGAGCGCATGCGAGTACTGGGCGTTTTAGAGTAAGCAAACAATCCCTTTGCTATTTTTTTTATGAATGTCCATGATTCTGTTTCGATATGAGTTCCATTATTGATGAGTATTTTGATTGTGTTCAGCAATTGTTGAAGGATTTGCGGCAAAATGAAACGGAGTCTATTGCACAGGCAGCCGCTTTGTTAAAACGACAGATTGCAAATGGACGCCTTATTCATGTGTTCGGGGTAGGAGGGCATTCTGTCATTGGAAGCGAAGAATTCTTTTGGCGAGCCGGCGGTCTGGCAAATGTCAGCCCTTTGTTTGATGCCTCGCTGTTGTTAAGTGGGGGTGGAAGAAAATCCACTATGCTGGAACGCGTGCCAGGAATCGGCGACAAAGTGGTTGCTGCACATGATCTTGGAGAAGAGGATGTCCTGATTATTACCAGCATTTATGGCATGAATGCAGCAACAATTGATGCTGCGCTCGAAGCAAAACGGAGAAA
>CAKUMP010000017.1 GCA_934667795.1 uncultured Chthoniobacterales bacterium
AATCATACCTTACCACCCCATTATCTCCTCAGGATTCAAATCAGCTTAAAAAGTTATATTATGCGCTGGTCAAGCGCCTGCATCCGGACATGAATCCGGGCCTGGATGAAGAGCAACAGTTATTATGGCAGCGTGTCCAGGAGGCGTATGAGCGCTCAAATCTGGAAGAGCTCAAAGCACTGACTTTACTATTGGAAAAAAACAGTCCATTGCCTGTGAGCGTTTCTTCGCTGGAGCAATTGCAGGAAGAAGGGAAACTGCTTGCCGGGCATATCATGGCCGCGATTGCACGGATAGAAAAAATCAAAAGTGTACCACCCTTTACAATAGAGAATGATCTGATGGATCAGGATTGGGTGGATGCGCGTCGCGCAGAAATTGACCGACAAACGGCGGAACAGACACGATTACGCGATATTTTGCTCGAACAGCTTGAACGGCTGCGTAACATTCCCGGGTATGGACAATCATTTAGTGCCAATTGACCCCACGGTGCTCGGGTTGATGCATGGTTCGTTTAACACGGGCGGTGCACTTGAACCCTTTGCCCGTGAAATTATGCTGATAGAATGCCATATTGCGGGGACGAGTCATCGAGATGTGAAAGCGATAGAGCCGGGGCTTCTGCCGGGCGCGTTGCTCCCCTTGAAGCGTGAATCAGCAAATCCCTATGATGCTTTGGCCGTGATGATTTGCGATGAGGCAGGGCATCATCTGGGGTATGTCCCACGTTCAAAAAACGAGGCTATCGCCCGGTTGCTGGATGCAGGGAAGCTTCTGTTCGGTCGGATAGAATCCAAAGCCTGGCGAGACGATTGGCTCCAGGTAGAAATCCGCATTTTTATGCGGGATTATTAAATGCAGGCTGTAAATTTTACGCCCAAACGACATTGCAAGACAAAGAATTCTGGCGTAACATGGGAGAGGCAAATGAAAAATCGACTTTATCTGGCAATAGGGGTTTTGGTGGTAACCTTTAATTTTTTGGTAGGTTTTCAGATATATGAAGCACGGGGAGCCGATGAAAATGAGGACTCCGGCTATCAGACCATCTCGATTTTCACGCGTGCATTACAGTTGATTCGTCAGGACTACGTGGACCAGACGAAGGTGGGGTATCGGGAACTGATGTATAATGCGATGAAGGGAATGATGAAGGGGCTGGATCCGCATAGTCAGTTTATGGAGCCACAGGACTTCCGAAGTATGCAGGAAGATACACGCGGGGATTTTGGAGGAATTGGACTGGTGGTGAATACACGGGAAGAAGTTTTGACCGTAGTTTCACCGATGGCAGATTCTCCGGGATTTGAAGCAGGCATTTTGCCCGGCGACCAGATTTTGAAGATCAACGGAACATCCACCCGAAATATGGAGTTGATCGATGCGGTGGAACTCTTGCGAGGCGATATCGGACAGGCGGTGACATTGACAATCCGGCGTCCATCGACGGAAGAAACCAAGGATTATGTGTTAAAACGCGAGGCGATTCCTATTTTAAGCGTAAAAGAGGTGAAACTTCTGGACCCGGAAAAAACGCATGACCAGAAGATCGGGTATATTCGCATCACACAGTTTAGCCAGCCGACAGCAAAAGAATTGCATGAGGCACTGGATAAACTCGAAACCGAAGGGATGGAAGGGCTGGTGCTGGATTTGCGGTTTAATCCGGGCGGGTTGTTGAATAGCGCGAAAGATGTTTGTGCCGAATTTCTGGATCCAAACCAGATGGTGGTTTATACCGAAGGTCAAATGCCCTCTCAGAAACGGGTTTACCGGACGCCGGCAAATTATACTCCACGAAAGAAATTCCCCATGGTGATTTTGATCAATAATGGCAGTGCGAGTGGTTCCGAAATTGTGGCCGGAGCATTGAAAGATTTAAATCGTGCTGTGATTGTCGGAGAAACTTCCTATGGAAAAGGGTCGGTGCAGAGCGTGATTCAGTTGCCGGACGGCTCCGCATTACGTCTCACCACTCAAAAATATTTCACCCCCAGCCGGAAAATGATCCATGAAAAAGGGGTGGAACCGGATATCCGCGTGACTTTAACCCGGGAACAGATGCGCGATGTGGCAATTTCCTGGATGAATGAATATATGACGGAAGCGGAAAAAAAGGCGGTCGCCGGAATTGAGGATTTGCAATTGGATCGAGCAATTGATGTGATACGTGGAATGCTGATCTACCGTCAGGTGGTGAATAAAAAAGAGGTGGGAGATGTGGCGAAAGCAACAAATACGACCTCTGCGAAAAAGCGGTAATTCAGCGAGAAAAGGTCATGAGGGAACCGATTGTTTTAGCAATAGAATCATCCTGCGATGAAACAGCTGTGGCGATACTGGAAGGCAGGACGAATCTGCGTACTTCCTTGATATCGAGTCAGATAGCTACCCATCGGGAATACGGAGGAGTGGTGCCGGAGGTCGCATCTCGGCAGCATTTGCATGTCATCGGGGAACTGGTAGAAGAAGCGTTGCGTCAGGCGGGGGTGGAAATCAGCGAAGTGGATTTATTTGCGGCGACGCATGGTCCCGGGCTGGCGAGTTCGTTGCTGGTGGGGATGTCGGTCGCAAAAGGGTTGGCATTGGGTGCGGGCAAGCCATTTCATGCCGTCAATCATATAGAAGGGCATTTATTATCGCCCTTTTTTCTGGATGGAGGAGAAATTCCGGAATGCATTGGGCTGGTGGTAAGTGGCGGGCATACCCTGCTGGTGCATGTGAAGGAGTATGGGGATTATGAGGTAATGGGGAGGAGCCTGGATGATGCGGCGGGCGAGGCCTTTGATAAAGTAGGAAAATTGTTAGGATTATCCTATCCAGGCGGGCCGGAAATTGATAGAATAGCAATTACCGGTGATACTGGGCGGGTTCAATTTCCGAGGAGCATGATGCATTCGGGTGATTATCAGTTTAGTTTCAGTGGCCTGAAAACATCTGTACGGTATCTTTTGCAGAAGGATACTGAGGATTTGAAACTGGAGGATATTTGTGCTTCGTTTCAAGCCGCAGTGGTGGATGTGCTGGTAGCGAAAGCGGACCAGGCGAGTCAGGCACGCGGAATTCCCTTAATTGCTGTTAGCGGCGGGGTAAGCTGTAATCGGAGGCTGCGAGAAGAGTTTAATAAATTAATGATAAAACGGCCCGGCCTTATGGTGAAGTTCTCTGAACCCCGATTTGGAACAGACAATGCAGCTATGATCGCGCAGGTTGCCATGGAAGCTTTCTATACCGGTTCGATGACCGGATTAGAGGTGGATGTGGAGCCAAATCTGGGGTTAAACCAGAGTATGCTGCGAGCTTGATCGGGGATTTTTGTCGAGAGAAATGTAGATGATATGATTTTTAAAGAGTTAGGATTAAGTGAGGGGGTGGTCCAAGGGGTCACTGCTATGGGATTTGCTGAAGCAACGCCGATTCAGTTACGCGCGATTCCTGCCATTTTGGCCGGAAAAGATGTGATCGGTTCTGCCCAGACCGGAACAGGAAAAACGGCCGCATTTTCTTTGCCGATTTTATCCAAATTGGGAAAACGCGGGAAATTGCGTTGTCTGATTCTGGAGCCAACGCGTGAGTTGGCGGCTCAGGTGGAAACGGCGGTTCGGGATTATTCACGATTTCTGGATTTACGTGCCGGTGTGGTCTTTGGAGGAGTGGGGTATGGAAAACAAAAAGATATGCTGAGCAAAGGGGTCGATGTGCTGGTCGCTACCCCTGGACGCTTACTGGACTTCCTGGAACAGGGGCTGGTACGTCTGGATGAGGTAGAATATCTCGTTCTGGATGAAATGGACCGTATGCTCGATATGGGGTTCATGCCCGATGTACGCAAAATCGTCAATCTGTGCAAAAAAAGAGAACAGACAATGCTGTTCACCGCAACGATGCCGCCGGAAATTGTCACCATGACAAAATGGGTTCTGAATGAACCTGAAGTGATCGAAATCGGAATTAGCCGGACCCCGGCAGAAACGGTCAGACATGCTCTTTACCCTGTGGCGCGAGAACAAAAGTTCGAACTTCTACACGGCCTGTTGCATCGTACCGACTTTGACAGTGTGATCATTTTTACACGCACCAAACATGAAGCAGACAGGATTGCGACACGATTGAAAAAAGCAAAACATTCGGTTGCGGTCCTTCACTCGAATCGCACCCAGCGGGAACGTCTGGATGCATTGGACGGCTTCAAAAGTGGACGTTACGAAGTGATGGTGGCGACCGACATCGCATCGCGCGGGCTGGATATCGCCGGCGTGACACATGTGATCAATTATGATGTGCCGGAACATCCGGAAGATTACGTGCATCGCATTGGCCGGACCGGACGCGCCCAGGCGGTCGGAGATGCATTTACTTTATTCACAGCAGAAGATTTATCCTATATCCACTCCATCGAACGCTTCATCGGGATGCAGATCCCACGACTGAAACTGGACGATTTCGAATACGTGTACACCGCAATCCTGGATGATGAAGACCGCGTGAATCAATTGATGTCCCGTTCCAAATCAAAAGGCAGAAGATCCTCCGGCGGACGTAGGAGAAGATAAGGGACAGTTGACAGTTGACAGTTCGATTTTTGGGAAGAATTTGGAGTGGCGGTTTCCGCCGCTTTGGATTCGGAAGGGCTGCCACCTGCACGAAACCACGAATAGTTTTTAGGGAAAATGAGGTAAAGCGCAGGGGAGGTGGGAGGTTTTTTGGGAATGGTTTCACACAAAGGAAATTTGTAAAAATCCGGAACTTCTTCTTCGTGGCTTTCTGGCTTTGTGTGAGATAATTCCCCCCAGCGTGTGCCACCTCCTCTTTCTCCGCATTACCTCATTTTAAAAAAAAGCTTCGTGTGAAATTGAAATTGTGCAGCAACCTGCTGCACAATTTGCCTGGCTTGGAAACGTGCAAATGGTATGCGTCGAAGACCAAACGATCTGCTTCACCCAATTCAGCCTAGGGGGTAATCCCCCAGGTGATCTAAAGCGATATCTTTTTAAGGATATTTCTGAGCGAATGCAGCATCGCTCATGGTGAGTAAGACTATACCTTCAATAAAACCAATGATCGCAGGGATAAACGTCCAACTGAGGAGCAGGTAAATGACTCCCATGCCGACTTGTCCAAGATAAAATTTGTGGATACCAAGTCCACCCAAAAGGAGTGCAAATAAAGCTGCGGCAGTTCGATTTTTTCCGCTGGGGGAATTGGCTCCAAAAGCACCTTGCAAAGAGTGACCGGGAATAGTTTGCGCTACTTGACGTACGCCGCACTTAGGACATATTTCTGCACGTGCATCAATGGTCTGGCCGCAGGCATGACAAAACTTGGTTGGGACTGCCGGAGGAGTGTTTGTGGTATTCATGAGAGGGAATGATTGTCGAATTATTTAATAATAAATAAAACCGTTGTTTTTATCAAGATTTAATCGATAGTGTTGGACAAATTTAGGGGTGCGGTGACACGTCACCCGGGTTGGAGTTTGGATATTTTCAAGTGATTTTTATCCCCATAATAACGGCACTATGGCTTACTTTCCGAATGGGATGGGACGTATTTGGAGTGCGGCGGTTTCCGCCGCTTTGGATCATAGCGAATGGGATGGGCGAACAACCTTTGTATGGCGAAACTCAAACGCCGTTCGATCCAAAGCGGTGCAGAGCCCCGCACTCCAAATTTCCTGAGAATGTCGGCACACCCAGAAGGCTGAGCGGATCGACGTTCTCAGGTTTTAAAAAATATATAAGATCAGCTTTTCGGAATAATTCCACTGGTTGATTATGAGCGGAAAGGATGAAACGCCGTGGATTTTGACCAGGGAGCTTTGAGAATACCTTCATCAAGTGTGGCAAGTTTAAGAGAGTGTTTGCAGGCCAATTCCACTAGATAGCAATCGGTCGTATCCTTATAGTTGGATACGGGAGCAATCTGGGAAACTGACAAATCGCAATTTAAAAATGTGGCTGTCTGCAATGAGGTCAAACTTTGAAGAACACGAGAGGCGTCCTGATAGGTCGCCCGATAGGCAGGACTCATACTCACACGTAAAAACCCAAGTTCAGTGATCGCACATGTGGCGAAGCCAGAAAGTCCAGCGATCCATGCACGACATTGGTGATGATCAGGATGAGAGTGCCAACCAAAAGCCAGTAACAGGTTTACGTCAGGAAGAATGAGATTTGAGCTCATAGTTCCGAGAGAATTTCCTTTACCCGTTTAGGAGTCATGGAAGGAGCGCCATCAGGAGCATCCAACGCAATATAGTCTTGCTCTGTAATGAGTCGAGCGTGACTGGATGGCGCAACCGGAGTTAAAATGATGCGACCATTTTCTAAAGTACATTCGATCTGGGCCCCCGTAGGTAAACCCAGATAATTACGAATCTCAAGCGGAATGACAATTTGCCCTTTACTGGAAAGTGTCGTGGTCATAATTAAATCTTACCGGTCTTACCAGAATTGTCAAGTGATGATTTCAATTACGCGGCGCTGGTGGGTTTGCCGGGGGATTTGGCTTTGACTTTTTTGAGGCGGTCGAGAATTTTCTGGACGGCGTTTTCGGCGGTGAGTCCGTGTTTTTTGCGGAGGATGTCGATGGAGCCGTGTTCGATAAACTGGTCGGGCCAGCCGATTCGGACGACGGGGGTTGTGATTTCGGCATCCATGAGGTGTTCGATGACACCGGTCCCGAATCCGTTATGGATTACGTGGTCTTCAAAGGTACAGATAACATCGACGCGACGAGCAAAAAATTCCAGGGTGCCGGTGTCGAGCGGTTTGATCCAGCGGGCATTGATTATGGCGGTAGAAATCCCTTGTTCTTCGAGAGTCGCAGCGGTTTTTTCTGCCATTTCGACCATATTTCCGAGTGCGAAGAGGGCGACGCGATCCCCATGTTTGAGGACTTCTGCTTTTCCGATTTCGAGAATGGTTGGAGCGCCGGAATGTTTTACCCCGGTTCCTGCTCCGCGTGGGTATCGAATTGCGATGGGGCCGGCCGAATAATTTGCCATCGTCCAGAGCATATCGACAAATTCGGCTTCATCCTTGGGCTGCATGTGGACCAGATTCGGAACATGGCGCAGATATCCGATGTCGAAAAGTCCATGATGGGTTGGACCATCATCGCCGGAAAGCCCGGCGCGATCCATACAAAGTGCCACATTCAGGTTCTGCAGAGCGATATCATGAATAATCATATCGTAAGCGCGCTGCATAAACGTGCTGTAAATTGCGAGAAAGGGTTTCATGCCTTGTGTGGCAAGACCAGCGGCGAAAAGTGCGGCATGTTCTTCTGCAATTCCGACGTCAAAATAGCGTTCGGGGAGTCCTTTTTGGAAATGGACGAGTCCGGTTCCACTGGGCATGGCGCCGGTGATGGCACAGATACGGTTATTATTCTGCGCGAATTCCAGCAATGTTTTTCCGAAAATTTCTGAGTAAGTCGGGGTAGGGGAGGCAGAAGTTTCTCCGGTATCCGCTTTGAATTTGCCAAGACCATGAAATTTGTCAGGCTGGGCAAGCGCCGGTTCATACCCTTTCCCTTTTTTAGTCAGGATATGCAAAATAACCGGTTCGTTTTGGGTTTTGAGAAACTCAAAAGTTTTGATCAAAAGTGGGGTGTCATGTCCATCAATCGGGCCGAAATAGCGAATGCCGAGTTCTTCGAACAGGACACTGGGAAGAATAAGATGTTTTACCCCTTCTTCTACCTTGTGTGCAAAATGCCGGGCCCCTTTACCGGCAAGGCGCTCGATAAAATTCGCGGCGCGCTCACGAAGGTGATCAAATGTCTCACTGGTCGTGATTTTATTGAAATAGTTGGAAATGGCACCTACGTTTTTATCGATCGACCATTCGTTGTCATTCAGGACGATGATAAATTTCTTGGTCGTTTCTGCGACATTATTGAGTGCTTCGTAACTGACCCCGCAAGTGAATGCGGCATCGCCGGCAACAGCCACCACGTGTTCGGAGGATTTTTTCTGGTCGCGTGCGGCGGCCATCCCGAGAGCAGCGGAAATAGCGGTTCCGGCATGGCCTGCGCCATAGGCATCGTGTTCGCTTTCTGTGCGGAGAAGGAACCCGTTGAGCCCCTCATACTGACGCATCGTGTGGATCAAATGTCTGCGCCCGGTCAGAAGTTTATGCACATATCCCTGATGGGAAACGTCAAAAACGAACTTGTCGGCAGGCGTGTCGAAGACACGATGAAGCGCAATGGACAATTCCACGACGCCCAGATTCGGGCCTAAATGCCCACCTGTGCGCGAGAGATTATCGATCAGACATTCGCGGATTTCCTGGGCAAGTACCGACAGTTTTTCTTCAGGAAGCGCTTTGAGATCTGCTGGAGACTGAATCTGGTCGAGAATAGGAGTATTGGATGAAGGTAAATTAGAAGAGACTGACATCTTGCTGCGTGTTTTTGGATTTTTTCGATGTGTCAGCAGGTGGAATGGGACTGCCGGGTTCAAATGACTGGAGCTCAAATTGTCCAGATGCGGATTTTGTAATCGTTTCGATACGTTGGGTTGCTGAATTCAGTTTTGCCGAACATACCTGTGCTAAATGAGTGCCTTCTTCGTGTAATTTCAATAAATGGTCCAGCGGCACGTCTCCGGATTCCATCGTCAGAACGATTTCTTCCAGACGTTTCAGGCATTGTTCGAACGACAAGCTGTCTGTAGAAGAAATGGATTTGGACTGTTCTGAAATTGATTTTTCCATGTTAAAAAGAAAAGATAGCGTAAAATGCGGATAGAAGCGAATGCAAAAAACAGGAAAACGGCTTATTGTGCAGAAGTTTGCCAGCGAGGTCGGTCGCTATAATAGATACTTTCCTGATCGATCGGGAGAGGGATACCGGTTTTCAGAGGAAAATTCTGGAGATCGGGAGAGAGGGTAATAAAAGTGGTCCACTCTTTATATTCTCCTTTGGTGAGGTCGGAAAGGAAGCGTGCATCGCGGCTGAATGGAGAGAGATAAAGGCCAACGAGGGGGTGCCCAAGGTTGCTGAAATCTGCGAAATTGCTAAAACGTTCGGGTGATTCCGGAAGCAGAAGAGACATACGGTTGGCGTACCAGGCGGTTGCCCAGGGGATGTCTGCTGAAATAATTTCATCCGGCTGGGTAAATGTACTGAGAACAGAAATGCTGGGCGGGTGATAAGGGGGCCAGACAAAAAATCTGGACTCTCCGCCGGGAAGAATCCGGAGGATGAAAGGAATCGAAGATACCAGCACGACCCCCGCAACAAAAAGATGTTTGACTGAGCGGTGCATAATGGAAAGTCTGTTCCACATCGCTAATGCCATGGCAAGACCGTAAAAACCGAACAAAGGAATAAACAGAAAGTGTAACTGATTTGCCCCCAGTTTTCCTCCCGTTCCAAAAATTGCCATCCCGATCAGCCCGCCCAGCCAGCCAAAGAGCAGCAGCCAGCGAAAAGTTGTCCGTACTCCGGTCAGAAAAGGATACAGCAAAGCCACAAAAAAGAGGGGCGCGAGCAAATTCCAGCCCAGGTTTTCTGTGATATGGTTTACTTGCTCAATGACGTTCGTAAAAAACTTTTTACGAACCCCCGGGAACGTGACAACATCCAGATTGGGATTGGATTGACGCATCCAATACGTTTCGGAGCCTTGAAGCCCGTCTAAAGCGGCGTATCCTGCAAGCCCGAAAGGAGAGCCGGTTGCCTGGTAGTTTCTCATTAACCAGGGCGCAAGCAAAACCAGCACCGGAATCAGAATCAATACCAGGGGAGTCCATTTTTTACGGAAAAACAACAGGATGAAAATCAGAAATCCGGCGGTCAGAAAAAGGGTTAATGGGTGGGTAATTGCCATCAGTCCAAGGCAGATTCCGGCATATAAAAGCCAGCGGAGGTAGCCACCGGACTCCAATGCATTATAAACGGCCTGTATCAGGCAATAAGAAGCACAGGCAAATAACAGGAAAAGACAGGTCTGGGGGAGGCCGGTCAGGGCAAATTGCCAGCCAAGGTCGCAAAATGTCAGCATGGCACATCCAATCAGAGCGACTTTGCGGTCAAACAGAAGGCAACCGACTTTAAACCAGACAAAAATCCCGAGGATATACAAAACAAGCGCAGTGCCTGCGATGATGTAGTCACCGGTATAAATGCGGCTGTCGAGTGGGGTTCCCAACTTGGATTTTGCCATCATCAGGGGGATGGAATTCAAATAAGGATACAGAGGGGCATGGTATGTTTCGGGGAAACGATTGGTGGCAGCCGTTTTTTCATTTTTCTCGATTTGCCAGAGTGCGAGCGGGCGGATCACTTTTGTGGTATAGCCTTCCCCTGATGCAATATTGCGCGCCACCTGGGCCTGATCCATCCCTTTGGCATCCGTCAGACCAGGAAATTTTACCACAAGAAAAATAGCTGCGATTCCGGTTAGAATCACAAAGACACTCAGACGTCGGATGATTCGGGAAATAATGCCATGCTCCACGGAATGGATAATTTCCTGGAATTTTGTGTCAAGTTTAGTTGCCATGAAGTTTTAGTCGGAATTTTTAAATTCTTGTAATCTGCGATGGAGGGTTCTGCGACTTATACCGAGTTTTTTTGCGGCCTCTGTCCGGTTGCCCTGGGATTCCTCCAACGCGCGTATAATGAGTTGTTTTTCTGTTGTCTGCAAATCAAATGGACTGGAAGAAGGATTATTTGCGGGGAGTGAAAGGGAAATGGGGTTCCCATTGGACTGGCGGATTTTTTGTGGGAGTTCACGCAGGGTGATTTTGGGGCCATTGGCCATGACGACCCCATGTTCGATGGCGGAGCGCAATTCACGGACGTTTCCGGGCCATGGGTACCGAAGGAGGGTATTCATGGCTTCAGAAGTGATATCCATTTTAGGTTTTTCGTTTTCTTTGCAGGATTCCCGGATGAAGTGCTGGACCATGAGTGGGATGTCTTCCGGTCGCTCCCGCAGAGGAGGAAGGTGAATCTGAACGACATTCAGGCGGAAAAACAGGTCTTCGCGAAATGTTCCTTCCTCGACGAGTGTTTCGAGGTCTTTATTGGTGGCCGCGACCAGACGGACATCAACCTGGATGGGTTGATTGCCGCCGACGCGTTCAAAGGTGCGTTCGCCGAGGAATCGGAGGATTTTGATTTGGGTAGAAGCATCGATTTCGCCGATTTCATCCAGAAAAAGGGTGCCATTATGCGCTTGTTCGAAACGTCCGATTCGGCGTTCCGTAGCGCCGGTAAAAGCCCCTTTTTCGTGTCCAAATAGTTCACTTTCAAGGATTTGTGGACTCAGTGCCATGCAGTGTACCGGGACAAAGGTTGCTTTGGATCGGTTGCTGAGGTTATGGATGGCGTGGGCGACCAGTTCCTTTCCTGTCCCGCTTTCTCCCTGGATTAAAACCGTCGCGCGAGAGGGAGCAACCTGACGTATGGTGTCAAAAACTTCCTGCATCGCCGCAGATCCACCAATCAGGTTTTCCAGCCCAAATTTTTTATCCACCTGCTGAAGAAGAGCGGTGTGTTCTTCTTCGATTTTTCTGCTGCGCAACGCTCGACGGATCAGGATTTCAAGACGGTCCAGATTGATTGGTTTTGTGATGAAGTCGTAGGCGCCGTGTTTCATCGCCTCGACAGCAAGATCGACGCTGCCATAGGCGGTCATCATAATACAAATGGGCGGATTCTGGAGTTGGCGTGCGCGTTCGATCAGGTTCATTCCGTCCTCACTTCCCAGGCGCAGGTCGGTCAGGACCAGATCAACAGATTCGGATTCCAGAATATTCATGGCACCCTTGATATTGGGAGCGACATAAACATCGTAATCATCTTCGAGCAGGCTGCGAAGTCCGTCCCGGGTATTTTTTTCGTCATCTACGATCAGAAGAACAGGAGATAAGGAATGTGTGTTCATGAAGGATCAGGTTGAAAAATATCAGGTTGGGAAGTGGGAGGAAGCATGCGGATGCGTTTTTCTTTTAAAGGAAGGTGGATGGAGATGCGGACGCCTTTCCCCGGGGAGCTTTCAATCCCGAATTCGCCGCCATGTTCACGGACAATCCGGCGTACGATGAGCAAACCAAGTCCGGTTCCTTCTTTTTTGGTCGTAAAATAAGGTTCAAAAATCCGGCTGATGTTTTCTTCGGAAATTCCCACCCCATTATCAATAAATTCAATAAGGACATGGTCGTCCTGCAGGATTGTTCGGATTTTTAAAATCCCGTCCGGTGGCATCGCTTGAAAGCTGTTTCGCACGATATTATAAAAAACCTGTTTAATCTGGGCGCGATCCAGATCCAGCAAGGGCAGATTTTCCGCAAGCACGGTTTCTATATGAATATCCCGATCCCGAATCTCGTTTTCCAGAAAAGAAAGCGATTCTTCCAGGATCGTATTGACGTTTTCTGATTGCAGATGCAGGTCGGAAGGGCGGATGGCTCGAAGGAACTGGTTGACGATAATATCCAGCCGCTGGATTTCCCCTTTTGCAATTTTCAAGGTTTCCTGGAAGTCTTGTTTGACGTCCGGAGAAAGTTTCCGGCTTTTGCGTTCCAATAATTGCAGGTGTAAGTGCAGGGAATTCAGCGGGTTGCCAATTTCGTGCGCTACTCCCGCTGCGAGAAGGGTCAATGCAGAGAGACGTTCCGATTCAATGGTTTCCTGTGTGGATTTTCGACTTTCCGTGATATCGCGAAGAATGATGGCAAAGCCGGAGGACCATTCTGCATCGACTTCCACTTCTTCCTCACGGTTGGTGAGGGGGACGATATAAAAATTCAGAAAACGGTTTTGTGGGTAAAATACTTCCATTTCGCGATTGATGACCCGTCCCTCCTGGATCCATTCCCGCCAGTTGAAGTCGCGGATTTTATCACTCAGTACCTTCCCGACCGTTTCTTCCTGTTTTAACCCAAATAATCCGCAGGCTGCACGATTGACCAGACGTACTTTCCCAGTTCCATCCACCACAAAAACACCTTCATGAATCGAATCCAGGATGTCTTCCAGAAATCCTCTTTCCCGTAAAACCTGGTATAAATAATTCTGTAAATCCTGAATATTTACCCGATCCAGACGTTCCAGTAATTTTCCAAAAAAACCCACCCCCTTTTTCATCCGCTCATCCCGCTTTTTTCGTGAATTCTGCATTTGTGACAGAATGGCGCATATCCCCTCACTTTTCAAGGAATTATAATATGGGGTCTGTCCCTTATTTTTCGCTGGTCTGACATAGGTTGCCCTTTCAGGGCACTTTTTTAGCAAAAGTATTTTTTCCGCACTAAAAATAGGGGAGACCGCAAAGAAAACCTGCTTTTAAAGATTTGTTTTTATAAAAATTAAATGCATGGTGTTAACTCAAATATTCTTTGCGGTTGCACCCTTGGCGTGAAATCGGGAAAATCTTTATAACATCCCCCCAAAAAGAACGAAAAATACCCCTGGAGATCAATAGATGAGATTTACAATATTAATCACGTTATTTATTTTAAGTGTAAGTGGATTTTCCCAACCGTCGGAAGATTTCCCCAAAGGGTTCATCAAAAAAGACGATCTTGTGCGTGCACATGAAAATATTAAACGCCATGAATGGGCGCAGCAGTATTTGCATCAATTGACGCAAAAGGTGGATCGTTGGCTGCCACAGATCACACCGGAATTTTTGGAGCAATTTATTCCTGACACCACGCCGGGAGATCGTTTGTTTACCCCATGCCCGGCGTGTCGGGATCAGGGGAAAGATTATTTGCCGCAGGGGAATTGGGAATGGATGCCGGATCAGCCGGATGTGCTTTGCTGCAGACAATGCACAACCGTTTTTCCTCATGAACAATACCCTGAAACCGTAGAAGTGCGGACAACCTGGGGGCGGCCTCAGGTCTTTACCTTTATGGGAGGCGAGCCGTTTCCGGTGTTTTCTTATCCTACCGGGCGCCCCAGTCTCAGCGGAAATATTCGTGCGCAAAAAGTCGTGTGGGTGAGCATCCTGGTACGTGATCTGGCGGAAGCCTATGCACTTACCCAGGACGAGAAATACGCGACAGGCGTAAAGGCCATTTTATTACGTTTTGCAGAAGTGTACCCCTGGTGGCTGGTGCATGTTGGTTATGGAGAATATGCGGACATGGAACCTGCGGTCGCTGCAGAAAATATCCTGGCGTTGCCGAAAGAGGAGACCGTTTATCCTCCGAACAAGCCGGACCGACGCCTGCACACCGGGTATTGGAGCGCGGGACGTGCACATGGGGAAGGTATGGAAGGGATTTTTGTGCGGCGGGTGGCGACCGCTTATGATTTGACGTATGCGGTGTATAATGAAAACGAACGCACTCGAATTGAATCGGATCTGTTACGCGAAAGCACGTTTCTGTTGTTTGGAGACAAAGGGATTAACAACAAATCGATGGGAAACCGTTCTGCTGCAGGCGTAGTGGGGATACTGATTAATGATCCCGAATTGGTGCGTTTTGGGATGGAAGGGTTTTTCAAAACGGTAAATGAATGGTTTTTGCCGGATGGAAGTACGCCGGAATCCCCTGCGTATGCAAATATGGCGCTGGGAGGAATTGTGGAATTTGCACAAGCGTTGCGCGGTTATACTGATCCGCCAGGATATAAAGATGCGGAAGGGAATCGTTACGACAATTTTGATCCTTATCGGGATCCGCAATTTCAAAAAGTCTGGGAAGGGATATTTCTTACGTTGCAAGGAGACCTGCACTACCCACCCTTTGCGGACTCCTACCAAAGAACGGGCATTTCGAAATGGTTTGCGGAATTAATGGCGGATAATTATCCGGAAAAGGAACAGTTTCTCGCATTGCTTTACGCCACACTTGGCAGAAATTGGAGCAACGCATACGCACCCGTCGCTTTGTATTATGCAGATCCAGAACGTACGTCAAAATCTGTACCAGACCTGCAATTGCCCAGTCATTTATTTCCTTCCTTAAAGCTCGGCTTTATGCGTACGGGCACCAATGGCCGCGAAAGCCTTTTGTTGTTATCCGCAAGTGACTGGGGTGGTCACCACCATCTGGACGGGTTGAACCTTTATTATTGGAAAAATGGTCAGGAGCTTTGGAGTGATCTGGGATATTTGTGGGATCATCCCGACAAGAAAAAAACGAGCCGGACGCTGGCACATAATACGGTCATGCTGGACGAGGAGGACCAGATTGCTTCCAAACGGGTCGGAAAGGTGCGGTACTTTCTGGATGGAGAAAATGTGAAGGCGATGCGGGCAAGCGTGAATGCGTATGCAAATGCAGAAATCTATGAACGCGCAGTGACGCTAGTGGATCATGGCGAGGGAAGAAACTATGTGGTGGACGTTTTTTGGGTGAAGGGGGGAACGACGCAAGACTATATTTATCATGGTCCTGGTAACCATTGGGAGCCGGTGAATGCGGATTTGAAAAAATGGGATGGAACCTTGGCAGACTTGACGAATCTGCAAAGCGTAGAGCATCCCGAAAAAGAAGTTTATGGATTAAAATGGAAAATGCCGGAGGCGCGAGAATTTATGGTCTGGCATATTCCGATAGAGAATGAACAGGTGCTGATTGGGGATGGCTGGGGGCAGCGAGACAGTAAAAACAGTGATCGTGGAGCGACGTTGCCCTATATTGTCCGACGTGTGGAAAGTGAAGGCGAAGCAACAAGCATTTTTGTTTCCGTTATGGAAGAGTTTCCGGCCGGGAATCCGTATATAAAAACGATCACCCCCTTAAAAACAGATTCTGCAATCGTTCTCCAGATCGACACCCTCGAAGGACGGGATTATGTCGCGTTAAATTTCACAGCAGAAAAACTGAAAATCCCCACGCCGGATGGCGTGATGGATGTGCAAACACAATTGACGGTGCAAAGCACAAAAAATGGAGAATTGATATTTTATGCGGTAGAAAACGACAGAGTCGCAAAGGATTTCTAATATTTTTATCCGCAGATTCACGCAGATTTTTTTTAAGAAATGCAGGGGCGAAAATCTTTCGCTTAAACGTTAAAGTACGATTTCTTTGTTGTTGTTTATTCAAAAAAAGTTTTAAATAAAATTTATGCAACCTAACATACTCTTGCTTATTGCGGATCAATTTCGAGGGGATTGTCTTTCGATCGAAGGGCATTCGACGGTACTGACACCAAATCTGGACGACATGGCAGCGGGAGGAACGCGGTTTCAACGGGCCTATTCGACTTGTCCTTCCTGTATTCCGGCAAGACGTGCATTTTTAACAGGGGTACATCCTGGAAATAACGGGATGGTCGGGATGGAAGATGGACATGAAATTACCACGCCGACTTTTCCTGCTGCTTTGCGGGACGCAGGATACCAGACAGTTCATATCGGCAGGATGCAACATCAATACCCGGCCAGTGCCCGGTATGGATATGAATATATGGTTTCGACCTATTTTAATAAAGTGGACGACGTTTATGGACGAGATTTGTCCAGTCTCACTGCAGGCGTAGGCGATGTGAAAGGAAACGGAATTTCCAATAATGGATGGGGTGCGCGGCCCTGGCATTTGCCGGAACCGTTGCATCCTACAAGCTGGGTCATTCGAAAAAACCGGGAATTTTTGCGAGAAGCGGACGAGACATGTCCGTTGTTTATGACCGCATCTTTCCAAGGCCCCCATCCTCCCTTGATTCCTCCGGCATTTTATATGGATCGTTATTTGCGTGCGGATTTGCCGGAGCCGGTTATCGGCGATTGGGCAGAACCCGCGCCGGCACATTCAGGACTGGAATCGGCACAGATCTGTTTAAAAGGGGAAGCCCTGCGTTCGATGTATGCAGGGTATTTCGGAATGATCAACCATATTGACGATGAATTGTACTGGTTGATTCAGGAATTTAAAAGGCGTTCTCAAGAACAGGGTCGGGAGTGGGTCATTTTATTCACTGCGGATCATGGAGAAATGCTGGGAGATCATCATTTATTCAGGAAATGCGTAGCGTATGAAGGTTCGGCCCGGATTCCCTATATCTGGCAAGGCTCCCCGGGGATGAAATTCAAGGAAGGGCAAGCGGTCACATCGCCGGTTTGTCTGGAAGATATTTTCCCAACCCTGATAGAACTGGCAGGAGCACCCGAAGTCCCAGGTCTCGATGGGAAAAGTCTGGTCCCGGTCCTGCGTGGCGAAAAATCATCCGTTCGGGAAATTCTTCACGGAGAACACGCGCAGCAATATGGTAACTGGATCAATCAGGCAAACCAATACCTGACAGATGGACAATGGAAATATATCTGGCATCCATTAACAGGAAATGAAGAATTGTTCGATCTGGTCGCCGATCCGGGCGAAACACGCAATCAAATCAATGTGACATTAGATGTCGCAGACAAGTTCCGCACAGAACTCATCCGTATACTCGAAAATCGTCCAGAAAATTTCGTGGTTGATGGAAAACTGCAGGTAGTTAAAAACACGCCCAAATGG
>CAKUMP010000018.1 GCA_934667795.1 uncultured Chthoniobacterales bacterium
GATGTAAAGTGTCCAGCCGGTCATTAAAATAATCAATTAAATCAATTTCCCGTAAAATATTCGCACGATCCTCTGAGTAACTCATCTGAACCGTTTTTGCTGCGATTTCCAACCCACGCAACCATCCGCCCAGAGCAATCATGTGCGCAATTTCTTCATCGCGTAAAGCCATCATGGCATCTTCCACATCTCCCTGCGCCGCACTCAAACTGCTTTTCAAACCACTCCAGTTTCCAGTCATTCCCAACTCAATCATCCGCTTGCTGTGTCGTGTCACCCGATCCCCCACTCCCAGGGATTGTGCCCGCTTTAACAACTGACGTCCGACTTCTTCAATTTCTTTCCGGTCTTCCGTCTGGATAATCAAAAACCCTTCCCCGATCGTTTGACCAAAATTTAATGCGATCTGAATTCGATTCGTATAATTTCCATCCGATATCGGGCGCCGGACTTCGTCGATCGGAAGTTTACCCAGACGATCCAGTTTTTTGAAAATAGATTCGATCTGAGGTGTGGTATAAAGATTAACGCCCAGTTCTTCACGCATGTGGTCATCGGATCCGGAGATTTCCACGGCATCCGGAGACTCCATGATACGGATCCCTTCTCCTTCCACTCCCTCGACGGGTGCACCACTGCTCTGTGTTGCAGGCACTTGCGGTTCCTCTTGCACTACGGCAGGTGCCTCTGTAGGAGACTCAGCAGGTGGCTCTATGGGAGACTCCGCGTCCTCATTGGATGGTGAAATCTGCGGTTCTAAAATTGGAGCGGACATTTTCTCCGATGCGTCAAAAGTCCCCTGCTCCCCATTCGTCGTTTCCTGCCCTTGCACCTCCTCCACGCCACCCATGACACCTAGCCCAATACCCAGAACAAACCAGATACATACCCCATAAACTTTGAATGTGCGCGTTCCTGTCATACTGATAATTTCACCGTAATCCTTACCTTTTCCCGGCAGTTTTGCAACCACCAAACCAAACCTTTAAGTAGATATATATACCAGGAACCACTTCGTTACATCAAGAAAGCAATCGAAAGCCTTATTCAAGACATTTATTGAATACTAGAGATAAAATCGCGCGGTTTCGTATCATGTTTTTTCGACAAATACTATGGTTTAGAAGAGCGAGGATGTGTTAGCACTCTTAAGACCATGCGATCAAAGATCATGGCCATTTCGACATTGCGTCGTTAATCAGGTAATCTTTTGAATCCTTTTTTTTACGAATGAGTTTTTTTTGAAATTTTAAGACACGAGGAAGCCACCAGACTTCCGTCTCACCAATTTTTGGGAACGCACTCAAATGTTTTTTTGCTTCATCAAAACGCTGTAATCGTCGAGAAATTTCTATGGGTAAATAGCAAGCAATAAGATAATCGTCGTATTTATCCGTCTGCTTCTCCAGTTCAGTTTGACTTTTTAGAAATGCGGCAATGGCTTTTTGCGCATACTTACTATATTCGTCCTTTTTATCTTCAACTTGCCACGAGGCTTGATGATATGCCCAGGCTACCTCGTATGAAGGTGCATTAAGATGCTGTTTGATGACGCCCAATCTGTTATATGATGGCGTTTCTGCAAAACGCTTAAACTCATCTGATAAGATAAATAGCTTCAAAACCTCAAGATCACTTTTAGAAAACCTTTTTTCGTAAAGAACAAAGTGGCATCTTGGGCAATCAGGTAATGCCCATGGTTGAGCTATAAGGCCAACTTGCTGCAAATCAAGTCTGGCTCCAAATGAAGTACTTGAAAAATCCTGATAGGACTCAAACTCCTGTCCGTCAATAGGACATATAAACTCAACATTGCCCCCCATATGCGCCAGCAAGGAGCTTGTGATGAAAAAAACAAGGAAGATATAAATCGGGGGCTTCATTTTCTTGAACAATTCTAACACTAAACCAGATCGTTCTTTTTTATCAATAATTTTCTATCTGACAAAAATTGTCTGTTAATTCCAATTTTAAAGAGAATGACTTAGGGGATCGCGTAAACTGTCATCAAAACGATCTTTAAAAACAAGCTCCTCTGCCTGAAGCATTAAACCTGATATGAGCATAATGATTAGAAATAATATCTTTCTCATATATTTTATAATGTAATGCATATCTCTCTCTCAAAACAATCTTTCTCGCAAATTTCTATGGGAGGGATCAATATTGGACCAATTGCCACCAAACTATGAAAACACATCCATTTTTCACGGTCATTTCCCGACTGCTTTGCATTCCGTTACTTTTTTTATCTGCCTGTGCCTCTATTGATCAGCGGCACGTGGTTCTTGTCAGTGTGCCTGAACAAAACATGGTTTTGCTTCAGGATAAAATTCCTATTGCGCAGTATCCGGTTTCCACCTCCAAATTCGGTCTTGGGAATCAGCCCGACAGCAACCGGACTCCTCTTGGGCGATTTGAAATTGCGCGTAAAATTGGAGAAAATGCGCCTCCCGGCACCGTCTTTAAAGATCGCCTGCCCACCGGTGAAATCCTTCCCGTGGATGCACCGGGGAGAGATCCGATTGTGACACGTATTCTCTGGTTGCATGGGCTCGAAGAGCAAAACGCAAATTCATTTTCCCGTTATATTTACATTCATGGCACCCCCGAAGAACGTAATATCGGGCAACCCGTTAGCTATGGCTGTATTCGCATGCGCTCGCAGGATATTATCCACCTCTCCAGTTTGGTCGGACACCGCGCGCGTGTCTTTATTTTGAATCGTCCGATGGAAACCATCCTGCAGGATGTGGGGGCATTACCTGAATAACGAAAAAGATGGAAGCGTTTGTCAAAATATGACAGGATTAAGAAATGATCCGTTTTCCCCTTGTTGTTGTCACGCTGGTCGTACTACTCACGTTTTTTTGTTCTGAAAAAGCATCTGCGCAGGAAGTCTTTGATTGGGACGGAGAACCGCTCAAAGATGTACAACTGGAAGTTGTGCGCTTTAGAGGCTGGATTCCCCCCGGAGATGAACCGATACGTGGGACGTTAATCCTGATTCCCGGTCGCCACGGAGATGGCCGTGGGTTGGCCATGAACGCAGATTGGCAAAGATTTGCAGACGAAACCCGGTTTGCCCTCATGGGGTGTCAATTTGCACAGGGTGAGCCGGGGCTTTATCAAACGGACAAAACCGGAGAGGTCAGTAAGGCGATCGACGAAGCTCTGGAGAAATTTGCTGAACTCAGTGGTAAAGAAGTTCTGGGCAAAGGGCCATTGCTTTTTTGGGGATCTTCTGCCGGATCGAATGTTTCGGAACGCTATTGTGCTGTTAATCCCGATCGTGTGGTCGCATTTGGGAGTTCGAAAGGGACACGTGGTCCAGGCGCAGACCTCCCACGCGGTAAGGACGATATCCCGATGTTCTTTGCGGTTGGCTCCAAAGATAAAGCGGAATGGGTAGAAAGTGCGATAGAAAACATCGAAGCAGGCGTCAAAAAAAAGGCGCCATGGGTTCTGGCACTTCACCCCACAGAAGGGCATTCTGTTGGTGCAAGTCTGGATGCAATCCGCCCGTTTTTAAAAGCCGCTATCGAACTCCGTCTCCCCACTTCCGCAACTTCCAGCAAATTACAAAAAGTCTCGACGCGAGACGGCTGGCTCGGCGACCCGGAAACTTATGACATCGCCCCCACTTCTTCTTTTAAAGGAAAACGCTCCAAGGCGATCTGGCTCCCGAATGAAGATAGCGCACTCGCCTGGCAAACCTACCTGCGGAAAACAAACTAAAGCAACCCACTCTTGTTCAAAACCGTTAAAGATCGACATTCATCTACGGATTAATGCGTCTGTTTCTATCCGCAGATTAGGGGTATGA
Source organism: uncultured Chthoniobacterales bacterium (assembly GCA_934667795.1). Taxonomy (GTDB): domain Bacteria; phylum Verrucomicrobiota; class Verrucomicrobiia; order Chthoniobacterales; family CAKUMP01; genus CAKUMP01. The sequence continues at coordinate 3,827 of CAKUMP010000018.1, forward strand.
AACCTTAAATGCCAGCGTTCCAGACGGTTTCTACTGCCTCTTTAAAGCGGACACAGGTCATGGATGGGTCATGCTCCAGGGGTTCATATTCGAGACTGATCCAATCCGAATACCCCACATCCCGTAAATGTCTGACAATTGCCAGCATATCCAGGCAACCCGTATCCCAGGCAGCCGCTTCATGTTCACCGGAGCTGACGATATTCTTTAAATGCACTAATCGGATAAACGGCAACAACGTATCAATCGCTTTTTCTACCGGATATCCATGCGTGCCAAACCAGCCGGTGTCCAGCGTCACACGTACTCGGTCAAATGCCCCATACCCGATTTTTTCCAGAACACTTTCCGGGGTCGGTTCATTCGGATGGTTTTCGAAAGCTAAATGCAAATCGTATTTCTCCAGCATGTTCTGCACGTCCTGAATCTGGTCAGGCAATAAAGCACTCCCCAACCCCAATAAAGAACATCCAATTCCTTTCGCTAAACGACACACATTTTCGAAATGTTCCAGACTTGCCCCTGTCCCACCAGCCAGGCTCACCATTTCTACTCCATGCCGGGCAGATGCCTCCCGGACACCTTCGTAATGTTTTTCAGTGGCCCACGCCGGATTACAATGTGCCGTCCATAAATCTACCCCTTTGAATCCCAGCGCTGCAATATCTGCAAACAACCCGTCTATTCGTTCTCCGTATGTTTCCACGGGTTCGTAAAACTCACGGATACTTAAATTCCCTTCCCCAAATCCTCGAACCTCTTGATACCCTTTTTCGCGACCTAAAAAATTCGCGGACATAAAACTTAATTTCGGCTGCGTTGACATATCCCTCACTATGCAGAAATCTGTTCCCACTTTCTTCCCATCCATTGACATAATCCTGCGGTTTTATGATATTCAGGTTAGCCCTCACGCTTCGCGACGGAATTTCTGACGATATTCCGACGGGGTCAATCCGGTTTTTTTTCGAAAAAAACGATAAAAATACCCCGGATTATCAATCCCCACTTCTTTTGCAATCACATCTATTTTGTAAAAAGTGGTTTCCAGTAAATCGCATGCCCCTCGTATGCGCAACCGATCCAGCAATGCCTGAAAAGATTCCCCCGTGTCCTCACGAACCACATGTGCGGTCCTGCTTACAGATAATTCCAGATACTCCGCCAGATCCTGCAAGCTCGGACAATCCTTTAAGCGCATTTGCATAAATTGAATAATCTGTTCTCCTCTCCGGCTTTGCGCTTCTCCGCGATCCAGCGATTCCCGCAGTTTCCCTTCCAGATATTTTTGCACCAGAATCCCCAGACTCAACACATGCCGAACCTGCTCCCGACTCAACCACGGCAACCCTTCCGGCTGCCCCTCCCACATCCGAAACTGCCCCAGATACCCACAACCAATTAATGTCCCTCGCACCATCACAGGGATAATAATTTCCGACCCTTTCGCATGACATTGCTGCACAAAAACCCGTTCCATCCTGCTGGCACGCGCCGGCACCCACCGAAGATCACATTCTATGCACTTGTCATTTGCCGTTTTTTTCACTTCCCGACAAAATGCAGTCTCATGCTGCGGCCTCGCACGAAACTCCGCCAGCAAAACGTCTTTTCTTAAAAATTTCCTGGAAAAAAACTTCAGACAAAACTGCAGTCCGCTACTCTCTTCAATCGTGCGCAAAACCCATTCTGCTTCGGATGGCTTATTCATTATTTTGTTTTTTATAACAAAATAAGAGAGTCTTTGTCCATTCAGGAAAAATTTGGAGTGCGGGGCTCTGCACCGCTTTGGTTCGAACGACGTGTAAGTTTCGCCATGCGAAGGTTTTTCGCACATCCCATTCGCGATGATCCAAAGCGGCGGAAACCGCCGCACTCCAAATACGCTATTAGTATTTCACACTGCAGCCGTAAGGTTTTGTCACTGCCGTTTCCACTTCTTTTCCGGCCAGCACGGCATCCAATGCTTCAGTCACATAATTTGTTGCGCTTTCGATGGTTTTCGCATCTGCGGAGCTATTGCTATCGATTGCGCCATTATAAACCAAAATGCCCTCTTTATTAATCACATACATGTGAGGAGTTGTTTTGGCTTCGTATGCTTTTCCGACCGTACCGGATGCATCCAGCAGGAGGGCAGTTGCTTTTGAGTCAACCTTTTCTCCCTCTGCTTTTGTTGCAACAGCATCGCGATAGGCGCCATCTTTTTCATTGGAAGAATTTATGGAGAGCCAGACCACTCCTTCTCCGGTGTATTTTTCCTGAAGTTTCTGCATGTTGTTTGCGCCATAGTGTTTTTTGACAAATGGGCAATCGTGGTTGAACCATTCCAGCACCACGACTTTTCCTTTCAGGTCAGCCAAATTATATTCCGTTCCATTTACATCTGTCAGGGAGAAATCCGGAGCGGGTTTCCCGATTTCGGGAGCTGCGTGTGCAAGCAGGGCTGAAGACACACCCATGACTGCTACCATTGCCAACATTTTTAATTTTTTCATCGTTCTTTTTATATTCTGTTAGAGTTTAGTTTATCGAATGCCGGCGGCACAGCTAGCCATCCTCCCTGCCGGCAAGAGAGAACGAAATTTTTTATAAACCTGCTTCTGTTGCTTTGGAAAAAGCATCCAGTAAAATACCCTTGGTCAGCAATTCTGGCAAGGGCTGCCCCTTGGAATTTCCTTGCGCAAAAACCAGATAAAACGGAACCCCCACCCGCCCGTACGATTTCAATAGACTTCCAATCGCAGCATCACGCGTCGTCCAATCCGCTTTCATCATCACAATCCCCTTTTCTTTCACAAAATCTTTTACTTCCGTCGTACTAATCGCCGTCCGTTCGTTCAGTTTGCATGTCAGACACCACTCCGCGGTGAAATCCAGAAACACCGTCTTTCCTGCATCCAGGTTTTTCTGTAATTCTTCCGGAGAAAATGCGACCCAATCGATTCCATCTGCACTTTGTTGCAATCTTGCCACCCGATTTTCTGCAGCCACTGCATCCTTAAATAATCCCTGAATAAATATCCAGTACCCTAGCGCACAAAGTACCAGAATCACCCCCCAACTGATCCATTTTTTATTCGATGACACCGTAGGTCCGGTAAACCGGCCTTTAATCCAGCAGGCAATGCTTAAAACCAGCAAAAATCCACTGGTCCAGATAATGGCTTCCACACCTCTGTCGCCACCCTGTGCACCTAAAATCCACAACAGCCAGAGCATGGTTGCAATGAGTAAAAACCCCATAAATTGTTTCAAATGCTCCATCCACACTCCCGGTTTAGGAACAAACTTCAACCACTCCGGACGCGCAGACAGAAGGAGAAATGGTAGCGCCATTCCCGTTGCAATCATGAAAAACATCAATAAAATGAACCCCGACGGCTGTGCGAAAGCAAATCCGAGCGCCGCACCTAAATAGGGAGCAGTACAGGGGGTTGCTAGAATCGTTGCAAAAACACCCTGAAAAAAGGCACCACTATACCCACTCTTCTGCGTCAGCCCCACCATCCCTTCCGATGCTCCACCCGGCAGATAAATTTCGTACACGCCGAACATGTTCAACGCAAAAACAAAAATCAGCGCACACATGAACAAAATGAAATACGGGTTCTGAAACTGAAATGCCCAACTCACTTCATGCCCGGCCATTTTTAACCCAATAATAAAAATAGCCAGCGCCATAAACCATACATACACCCCCAGTGCAAACGCGACCCCCATCCTGAATATCCTTCCCGGCGCTTCTCCTGCCTGCTTAACAAATCCAAAAATCTTTAAAGAAATAACCGGTAAAACACAGGGCATTAAATTCAAAATCATCCCGCCGATAAATCCATAAATCAATGCCTGCCACCATGAAATAGGCGAATCCAAATTCCCGGCAAACGCCTCAATTCCGGTACCTGCCCCGGGCGCATTTGAAGCCACCCCGTCCGCACTATCTTCTTCCCCCGTTTTTGCTCCTTCCACTGCGTACGCATGTTGCACATCGCCAGCAACCATGACCAGCACCCCCTCCATGGGAACCCCGATTTCACCTGCATCTACCGGAATAGGAATCCGGACCTGACCGGACGCATCCGCGAGCTGTGCCACAGGGTGCCCCAGCACATAGGTCGAATCCGGCAATGGGTAAAAATCCACACTTGCGCCTTCAACGACTCCTTTGACATTCAAAACGGTCTTTTTTTCGCCTGCTTCCCAGCTTATTTCAAATGGAGGAGGTCCACGTGCAGGCAATTTTTCTTTAAATTCTTCAAATAAGGCCGTATGCGTCCCTTCCACCGCTTCCTCCCCGACCTGAACCGTTAACTCCAGTTCTTCTCCTCCAGGGATACAAATTTTTTCACAAACCAGCCAGTCTGCCTTTACCTTTAAAATCCCTTCCGTTGTACTCCAGTTTTCCGGCACCCAGATATCGACCATCAATAAAACCTGATTTTTATACGCATAAACTTCCAGCCCGCCCCCCTCTTCCAGGCGATGTGGAACCGGCCATTGAATTTCGCCCGCCTGCCACCCTTCCGGCAATGTCCACTCGAAACTTGTCGCCATCCCGGAGTCGCCGGAATATTTCCAATACGTATGCCACCCGTCCGCCTGCTCCAGCAAAACCCCCGCTCGATTCCATTTCCCTTTTTCAAACGCCCCACTTTCCGTCACCAAAGACGCCTTTACCAGTATCTGCCCCTCATATTCCTGCCCCAATGCCTGATTGCCCACCCCCAGTGTTCCCAACACACCCCACATTACCCATAAACATATAAACCATCTCATCTGAACCATATTTTTCTTCTTCCGTCCCTGTATGAGAGTCCTTTTTGCCCCATTCCGTTCAATTTTTGTCAAAAATACCTTCTGGAACAGGCATTCTTAGCGCCCTCCGCGTGAACAACACACACCTCCGTGTACTCTGTCCACCAGGTTTGGGCGAACGCAATTCGCCCCTACATTCATAAAAATCTGTAATCATCCGTGACCTTCCCCCTTTTGCCTACAGCGGCCACAAAATCGGCACCATCAACCAGGTAATCAGCAGTAAAATAGCAGTCAAACCACCACCAACACGCATAAAGTCAAAAAACCGGTATTTTCCCGGGCCATAAACGATCAGGCAACTGGGCTCCAATGGGGTAATCAACGACATGGAGGCGGCCATCATAATCCCGATTCCAAAAGGCCGCTGGTCCACTCCTATTTGTAATGCCGCTTCTAATGCAACTGGCAAAACCACCAAAGCAGCCGCTGCATTCGACATCGGCTGTGTCAAAATAACCGTCAATACCATAAAGCCGGCCAACAATCCATAAGCACCGACAGGTTCAAACACCCCCACAATCCCCTGTGCTAAAAAGTCCGAGGTCCCGGTGCTGCTCATCGCTTTTCCCAACGCCGTCATCCCGCCAATCAAAATCAACATTCGCCAGTCAATGACGCTATACGCCTGTTCAGAAGTAATACATCGGGTTAATACCGCTAAAACGGCAGTAGCTAATAAACAGGCAGATAAGGGAAACAAACCTACCCCGGACAAAATAATTGCCAGAATAAAGCCACCAAGAACAACCCACCCCATGCGTCCATGATTTACCGGCCGATCGATCTCTTCCAGCACGGCCAGGTCTGCTCCTCGCGAAAGCCGTTCGAAGCTGTCTCCCGACCCCTGTACGAGCAGCATATCGCCTACTCGCAGACGAATACTCCCAATCCGGTCATACAACGTCTGTCCTTGCCGATAAATTGCCAGGACTGCCAGCCCGTAAAAGCGTCGAAAATTCGATTCCATTAAGGTCCGTCCTTGCAAAGAAGAAAGAGGAGTGACCAGTACTTCCGCGATTTTAATATCCTCGACCTCCAGATCAGGCTCACTGAATTTCATTTCCCCACGAATCTGAATTCCTTCAATTTTACTGACCATCACCAGATCTTCCACGCTTCCTGCAACTAATAGAACATCTCCCTCCTGGATCGGCTCCCGGTCCGTCGGTGCAAATTCCTTATCATCTCGCACCATCTTTAAAATCTGGAAATTTAAAATCGACAAATCACTCTCAAAACTCCGCTGACCAATCAGCGGGCTTCCCGGCAAAACGACAATTTCGGTCAAATATTCCCGAATTTTATATTCTTCGGTTAAACTTTCCTCCCCTCGATCCGGTAATAACCAGGGGCCCAATATCCAGAGATACACAATCCCCGCAACCAGCAAAAGAACCCCAATCGGCGTGATTTCAAATAACCCGACAGGTTCCAAGCCAACCGATTCCAGATACCCACTGACAGCAACGTTCGTCGAAGTTCCAATCAAAGTGCAAGTCCCACCCAGAATGGAGGCAAACGCCAGCGGCATCAATAAATGGCTCGGGCTTTTCTTGATTTTTTTGGCAACCGCTACCGTCGGTCCTGCAAATAATGCAGTCACGGTGGTATTATTCATAAATGCGGAAATCCCCCCCACAAAACTCATCATGGAGGGTAAAAGCAACTGTGGCTTTTTCCCTCCCAGTTTAGCCAGTTTTCCACTAAGTGTATCCAGCATCCCGGACTCTCGAAGCGCACCCCCGATCACAAATACCGATGCCAGAATAATAATAATATCGTTACTAAACCCTTCAAAAGCCTCCCCTGGACTCAATATCCCCGTCCCGATCAAAACCAGCAACATCAATAAAGTAATGATATCGACCGGCAAGATTTCCGTCGCAAACAAATAAATGATGACCCCCAGTAACCCTAATAATATATAGATCTCCATAAAATGAGCGAAAATTATGCCATAGCTGCTTCTGCTTGTAAATGCGGGATCTCCCCCAAATCATATTTAAAACGAAACAAACTTTCGTGCGTCTTCGCTTCTGGTGTATTCACCCACACAGTTTCTTGCCGCGCTCGTCAAACACAAGGCGCAAAGACACAAAAAAGAACTTCTGGATTAGCCGCTGAATTCGCAGAAAAGCACAGAAAATTGTCACTGCACTTTGGAATCTGTCTGGATTTTCATATCCACCGAAGTGGAGTTTGTTTGTACATGCGGGATATACATCGCTTCTCCTACCAGTGGCAATCCACGAAATTCTCCCGGATTTTCCGCGCGTAAAACATACTGAATCCGATGAATCCCCTGGGGGAGCCGATCCAGGAAGAAAACGACTTTCTGGTCTCGCATTTCCGGGTAAGCGGTCAGCACCGGCCAGACCCGCTGAACCGGCTGGAAAATCTGGGCATTTTCCAGCGGAATCCTTTCACCACTGAGCAATTGCACCGATTCCATGCCTGCCGGCTTCGGGTCTTCCAGTAAAATGTAATGGTAATCGTTTTTCGCTTCTACGGTCAAAGTCACTTCCAGACGATCTCCCGGTACCATTTTCAATTTTTCAGTCCAGGGGACCCGTTCTTCCTTCATCCCTTCAAACAAGGTGGGAACCGGACGAATCAACGCGTATTCACGGCGAACAAAAATTTCACTCCCCATGGGTTTTACCTCTCCCAGGTTGAAATACGTGCTTTCCACCCGGACATCGAGTTCCAGCTCTCCTTCCTTGCGAGTCACGCGTACAATTTGTTTACCGGGTTTCAGGGTCTCTGCAGCCACTTCGATTTGCTGCACACCTTCCAAAAGCGAGGCAAAAGTGATCGTCTGGACCATTTTACCATCCACTGCCAGTTCATACGTCCCGGCCATTTCGGTATGGAGTCCGCGGTTTTTCAGGTAATCACTGATAGCAAAAATGGCTATTGCGGATTTCCGGGTATCCGTCCAGTGCGACCCTGTTCGATTGCGGACCAGCCAGCGCACTGCCGGCAGGATATTTTCATTTTCCGGATCGGTCAGGATCAGTGCACGGACCATATGCGCCGTGACCTCCACCCCACTGTCCCACCAATGATACCAATTCGCGCGTTGCCCCCAATAGACCAGTTTTCCCCCTACGCCGCCTTCGCTACCAGTGGCTTCGGATTTTCCGGAGTCTTCATCCACCTGCATCCCGTTTTCGATATTCCGCAACAGGACACTCACACGGTCTTTCATTTCATAACGATGTAAAATGATCAGTAACAGCGCCTGGTCCATCGACGCTAACTGTGCGCGTCCCTGCCAAAGGTAATCGGCCACTTTTCGTTCCACATCCGTGGGTTTTCCGGTATTTGCTTCTGCTAACGCATGTAAAATCCAGGTCTGCAGGCTGGTTCCATTTGTATGATCCAAAACCACTTGCCGCAGGAAAAGGACTGCCCGCTCCACCATCTGTTTCGCGTCCGCATTATCTTTCAGCTGCGCTAATGTCCAAACCGCATAAGCGGTCATCCAGCGATCAGGCTCGCCTTTGGGCATCCACGGCCAGGCCCCATTTTCCAACTGCAATTCTTTCAGCCGTTTTACCCCCGCTTTTTCCATTTCCGAAATTTCCTGCAATTCGTTTGTCTTTCGGCCTACCTTAAATTGCAGTTCCTGGACCTTCTTCGCAACGCTTTCCGCTGAAAGCCCCAGTTGCTGCAACGTCTCATTCACGGCTATCACCGGAACAAAACGACTTAATGTCTGCTCCGTACATCCATAAGGGTAAGCAATCAGGTAAGGCAAAGCTTCCAGCATCGACAACGCTTCGTCCGGCGTCACCAAAACGGACATCCCGACGCTGTCCTTTTTCACCTCTTCCGGTATTTCCACCACCATTTCCAGCACGCCGTCTTTGGTTCTTCCCCCCGCAACCGCCAATTGCTGCACCCCACGCTCCAATACCGGCAACATCCGTTCCAATCCATCGCCCACCTCCGTCTCTGCAGCGCCCACCACTTTCACTTCCACTTTAGCATCCCCTAATTCGGTTGCTTCTACTGTCCACACGACACGGCGCTGTTCTCCGGCGTTCAGTTTGACCGTTTTCACTCCTTCGTCTTTTTTAACAAACTTCATCCCCTCGACCTTCAGCGCAACTTTCAAATCCTGCGTCTGCTCGCTTTCATTAATGACCAGCCCCCCGAGTTCCACCTGATCCCCCAACACCAGAAAACGTGGCATCACTGCCCGAAGCGACACCGGCAAAGAGGTCTTGAACGTCGTCCGTTCATTTCCTACACGCGATTCGTTCGTATGCGCAACCGCTTCCACCGCCCATTCTGTTGTGCTTTCCGGCATTTTGACCGATAAACGCAACTTCCCTTTTTCATCCGTCCGCGCCATCGGCTCCCATAACGCCAACTCCCGGAAATCTGTCCGTACCGCCACCCCATCAAGTTGCGCTGCCTTTTGTTCCAGACTTCTCAAGGAAGATGCTTCACTCAACACCATATCGGCATCCATCATCGGCATCATCGCCGGTGCAGGCATTCTCTTGGAGACCGCCACAGCCGTCTCCATATTGCTTCTATCGTCACCCCCCAAGAAGCGTGACCGTGTCCCGTGCCCAGCGGCCCGTCCTACCCCCCTACCCCAACCTTGTGTAAAGCGCCTTATTTGTCCCGCTCCCTCAACTGCCACGCCCGATTCCTCCGGTTTCCGATAAACCGGAAACTCCATCAGGTTTGTGCGCACGCCGGATGGGTGCCAGCTTTCACGTTGATAGAAAAACTTCCGGATATCTTCCACCAGTCGCGGCTGGATTGCCAATACAGCAGCATCCGACACAATCACAGCGACATCCGCCAGCACGGGCGAGCCTTCAAAGTCCAGAACCCCTACCTCGATTTCATTTTCTGCACCAGGTCGCACCTTGCCGTTTTTTGCCGCAACCTTCACATCCAGAAATGCTTCTTCCGGCGGCACCAAAATCCGTTGCTTCGCCTGGTGCATTTTCCTCCCGGTGATTTCCCATGCTTCCAACCAGACTTCCGGCAACTGCAACCCCGCTAAATCCACTTCCACTAACTTTGCACGCCCCGGCATTTCCAGAATTTCATAACGTAAATAGTTCTCCCCACGAACCAGGAACAAAACATGTCCTCCACTACGATTGCGATTCAACAGAACAGACAGTTTTTTATCGCGTGAAACGGTTTCCCGATCCACCACGATTTCCAGATCCCCGTTCATGTATTCCAAGTCTTCCGTCCCTTTATCCACCACGTAAACCAGCGACTCCGCCACGACTGGCATCCCCACCGAATCTTCCGCAACCCAGCGCACCAGGTAACAGCCCGTTTCTTTTTCAGAAAAACGATAAACCCCATTTCCTTCGCGATCGGTCTTCACCTTCGCTTCTTTTATTTTCTCGTCCTTATAGCCGACATAAATACTCCGCCATCCGAGGTCTGCCAGCCGCGCGCCATACTCTTCCCGTGCACGCCGCAACGCATTCCCTTCATATTTTTTTCCTTTCGGGTCCACCCACACTTCCTGCCAGGTTCGACGGAAAACAATAAAATTCCCTGCGACCTCGCGCCCCTTGCTGTTGACATCTTCTGCCTTCACTTCCACATCTGCCGCACCCTCCGGCCCCACCAGGCGGTGGGTCGGCTGCACAATGGCATAAAATTCCTGGTCTCCTACGCGAAACGATTTTGTTTCGACAACTTCCCGATTGGCCGCATCCCGCAATCGGACTTCCACTTCATACGTCTGCACTCCCTGATCATTCGAAGAAGTAGGGACATCAAAATGCAATTCTCCGGCCCCATCCAGCAATTGCTTATGCCGGAACACTTCCGCTCCCCCGCCACCTTGATGATATTGACGCGATACCGATTGCGCCGGATCAAACCACGCCCAACGGCTCCTTATTTCCGGACGCCAATAATCCGCCCGTTTTCTTACCAGAATCTCCATTTCGCCCGAACTGACTTCTCCCCCTGCGTAATATTCTGCATCAACCTGAATCCTCAACGTATCCCCTGCCACAAAAACCCCATCCTCATCATCTGCTTCAATCGCAACCCGAAAGTCCGGCAGTTTATATTCCTCAATCCGAAACAACTCCTGGCTATCCACATGCCGACCTTTCTGTGAAAGCTCTATCCGACATGCCCCCAACGCCACTTCGTCGGTTAAAACAAACTCTCCTGTCGCCGACCCAAACTCATTCCATGTCACTTCTCCACTATGAAGCTCCGCACCTCGCCCGTCATACACCTTGACATGATACCCTTCTCCTGACGGCATATTCAACTTTCCGCCCGCACGCTCCCGTAAAATCATTTTATAATAAACGGTCTGCCCGGGACGATACGCGGTCCGATCCGTTAAAGCATAGAGTAAGGCACGACTGCCTTGATTCGACGTATCCCAGGATCCATTCGTGACTAACGCAGGCCCAGCATTCGACTCCGCAACCAGCATTAAATGTCCATAAGAATCCAGTCCTTCCTGTTCCAGGCGGGCGACGCCTTCCTTATCGGTTCGCACCAGCCATTCACGCTGCGTCCGCGGAGTGTTGTCCTTACGAGTCATCAAGATTCCGCGTATTTGCGCTCCTGCAATCGGTTCCCCCGATTCCATATCTGCTAAATACACAAGAGGCGCTTCTTCAGCGGAAGGCACATAAATCAAGGCCGCACGACTCACCAAAAATAACGAGCGCGCAACCAGATCTTTTCCACGCAATTCCACCAGATACATTCCATGATCAAACCCATTGGCAAAACGTTCCACTGCTTCCTTAGCCTCACCTAACTGCAGGGTTTCGGATTCGATGGTTTTTTTCAAAACCAGCTCTCCGCTTTTTTCTTTCAGCCAGCTCTTCCAGTTGTGCTGAAAATTTTCTGCAACTAACCCGAAATCTTCTATATCGACGCGGCTGATTCTCAACTCAACTTTATCCATCCCCCGATACCGCCAGCGTATATCGACGGCTTCTCCCCGTTCATAGACTTTTTCCTGGTCCATAAACGTTAATTCGGGTTCCAGAATCGTTTCCCGAAGTTGTGTGACCCTATGGAAATACGGGTCGGTTTCTGCATTATACTCCGCGAGATAAGCATCACATAACTGCAATGCCCGGTGGCTGTCCGGCACCAGTTTCCAGCTTCCATCAGGAGAAGCTTCGGGTTGTCCGACCTGGTATAAATACTGCGCAAAATAAAACAGGCTTTCCCCACGCCAGTCCTGTTTTTTTGAGCCTTTCAGCGCTTCGTCAAAATACGTGATCACCCGTACCCGATCGCGGAATGATCCACCACGCTCAGCCAAAGAATGTCCTAGTAAAAAACTCCAGTACGCGGCTTCATTTTCCCCGCTCAATTTTGCAGCACGCTCCAATACCTCCACCGGCAACACCCGTAAGCGATTTTGTCTCTGATACAAAGGTCGCGGTGGATTTACCTGCCATACCCCCATGTGCTCCACAAACCCTTTTACAATTCCCAGATATTCTTTTTTTGCCAGATCAATATCGGTACTGCCTCCCCAGTACTTCAACGCCTGCAAATAATAGACCAATGCCCCTTGTTCATTACCGCTATACATCGTAGCATCGCCTAACGACACAGCAACCTTTGCCCCGATCTCATCCTTCTCCTCATTTCCCATTTGCTGCAAAGCTTCTATAATTTGCCTGAACTCTGCATCTCGTCCGCCCGGCAACAACGCGCGCCATTGTGCGTCCAGGTAGCGATAATTCAACCATTTTTTATTTTCCCCGGCTGGTTGCTCCTCCAGCAGTTCCAGAAAAATTTCTGCTGCCCGGCTATACGATTGCTCTTTAAAATAATTCTCTGCTTCCTTTAATGCTTCCGCAGGAATTTCCACCTCTGCTTCCGGTTTTTCTGCCGTCTCAATTCCGTTTGCCGGTTCCGTTGCTTCCGCGGGTTTTACTG
>CAKUMP010000019.1 GCA_934667795.1 uncultured Chthoniobacterales bacterium
ATGTCTAGAATCTAGACATAGTTCAAGCTAAAAAATAAAGACTTCGCTCGTACTCTTAACTTTTTTGTCCTGCACCCGGAAATACATTTCACTACATTTCTTTGTTTTAAAACAAACCACTTTTTATTATGGATAGAGAGAACGCCTCAACTTCACCTCTGAAAACAATTTCACATTAACGCTTTTTATTTATGAAAATCCATCTCAGCCGTGCGGGTGCTCCCTTGACAATCGTTTCTCTTGAGGAATTAAAATCCGGATATGCAACGGGTCAATTTCTTCCTACAGACCTGTACTGGTATGACGGCCTCGGGGGATGGCAGCCACTCAATACTTTTGATAAGTTAAGTGGCATTCAGCCAGGTTCTTCCGTCGCATCGTCTCTCCCAATTCAGGAAACGTCCCAGGTTCCTGCCGCTCACCCGACTTCTCCTGCTTATCCGACATTTCCTCAGGAAACGAACCTGGATACAGTTTCTTCCACGCCCACTCCGGCCTGGGAACAGCGCGAAGAGCTCGGTGTCGTACAAGCGGCCATTCAGACCATTTCTCAAATGCTTCTTCGTCCAACAGAAACGTTCCCCCATTTCCAGATCACCGGAGGATTTGGAAAACCTCTGAGTTTTTATCTCCTGTTCGGCTTTCTGGGGATGCTGGCCACGGCCATTTATGATATCATTTTCCACGTACTGAATCTCGGTGCGTCCTCCACCACCGCACTTCCGGAAGCAACAGAAGATATCCCGGAAAACCTCCAAAACATCCTGAATTTTTTCGACAGTTTCGGAGCGGCACCAGGTATTATTGGCACCATCATGGGACTGTTTTTCGGATTAATCATTCTGACCATCGGGATTTTTATCAGTTCAGGCATCACCCATGTTCTCCTGATGATTTTTGGCGGGGCAAACAAACCATTTGAAGCCACGTTTCGCGTCTATGCTTATTCTTTCGGAGCAACATTTATTTTCCTCTTTGTTCCCGTGTGTGGAAACTTTATTTACAGCATATGGGGGCTGATCCTCTGTATCATTGGACTGACTCGCGTCCACCAGACAGAAGCCTGGCGCCCCATTCTGGCGATTCTCACTCCGGTGCTGCTCTGCTGCATAGGAGTTTTAGTGCTGACATTAACCGTATTTGCCAGTGCCAGTACATTTTCTCCCTGAAATCCTTTTTAAAAACAATTGATACCGGCATTTTTAAAAAAATCCCCTGTCTATAGGAGGCAGGATTCTGTCTCCGGCTCCACTTTCACACTGACCCGACGCCCGCTGGCACCGGCGGAAGTGGATTACGAATTAATGCTCACCCTTCTTGGCGCATTCGTTCTGGCAGCATTTTTTATCTGGCGCAGTTTTCCGTTTCTTCTCCCGTTGCCTGCCTGTCATTTCCTGACCATCACCGGTTACCCATGTTTGACCTGTGGCGCGACCCGTACTCTCCTGGCACTCAGTCGGGGAGATTTTCTTCTGGCGCTTCAACTCAATCCACTGGTCTGTATCAGCATCGTGACAGGCATCGTTTTCTGGCTCATTTGTCTGCTCCAGGTGATCGTTTCGCCAACATCTCCCCGAAAACGCGTTCGCTTCTTCCCCCCTTTGAGAAATTTCTCTCCTGCACTCCGGTATGTGCTCTTCGCCATCATCCTTCTGAACTGGCTCTACTTGCTCACACTCGCCCCTTTAGGGTAAGTCGTCCAGCGCGATGAAATGGTATCCGGAAGTGCGATTTCAAATTCCAGGGTGTGAACACCCAGCGCTTCCAGACGTTTTTCCAATGCTCCTTGCACCAGATCCACCCGGTTACAATCCCGACTGATGTGCCCCAGAAAAACTTTACGTAATTTCCCTTCCAGCAATCGTACAATGACGTCACTGGCCTCATGATTCGAAAGATGCCCATGCCGAGACATGATACGTTGTTTGACCAGTAAAGGACGTTTTACGTCATCGCGTAATAAATCTTCATCGTAATTAGCCTCCACTAACAATAATTCTGCTTCCTGCATCCGTTGGAAGACACGTTCGGGGACCATGCCCAGATCGGTGAGGACTCCCAGTGAAGATTTGCCTCCCTGCAAAAGAAAACATACCGGATCTGCAGCGTCATGTGGCACCCGGATAGGAGAAACCAGCATTCCAGCCAATTCAAATTCCTGCTCGTCCTGAAAAATTTTCCATTGTTTATGCCCATCCATTCCTTTATAGCGGATGGCCTCGGCGGTATCCCGGTTACAAATCACTGCGACTTCATATTTTCGACAAAATACTTCCAGTCCGCGGGTATGGTCCAAATGTTCATGTGTCACCAATACCCCCGCCAATTCTTCCGGCTGCACCCCCACCTCATTCAGGCGTAACACTAATTGTTTGGCGCTGATTCCGGCGTCAATCAGCAGTTTTTTCCCATTACATTCCACCAGACATGCATTCCCCTTACTTCCACTTGCTAATACCGTCATCGTCATCATCGAAAAAAACTCTACTCCTCCCGCTCATTCAAAGCAACAATTTGCTTGCCACAATCCCCTATTCATCAACCATAGTTATGCAATATCCACACATGAAACGGTTTATCCTTATCAGCTTCAAAATTTTTCTTCTTCTGCTGACCATTGGGGTCCTGTGGGGAAGCTGGTATCTTTATTATAAAGGGTTCAGCAGTTCCTGGAGAAAACGGGTTTCTGAAGAACTCTCCAAAAACGGGATTAATCTCGAACTCCGACGCCTGACCCTTGACCCGTTTCGTGGGCTGATCGCGAAAGATGTGAAAATTTTTGACAACCAGGAAGACGCTCAGGTCATCGCAGTGGTTTCGGAAATCACACTGGATATTAATTACTCTAATTTAATAAACCGTTTACCTTTTCTGAATGCGATCGACCTGCGTGACACCCACCTGGATATCCCTGCCCGTCCCGGCAAAAAGTCGAGTGTCATCATCCCTGTACGCAACCTCAATGCCCGGATCATGTTTCCCAACCAGCAGGTTCGGGTGTCGCAATTTGAATGTGATGTTTATGGATTCAAATTTATCACATCGGGAACGCTGTTAATCCCGGAAGGGTACTCCCCTTCGATTCGTCAGGATACCGAAGGCTCGCTTTCGGGGTTTGATAATTTTGCCAAAAAAACTTTGCCAACCATTCTGGATGAATTGCAAAAGTTACAACACCCTGAGGGCCCGGTCACGATCCGCTGGGAATTTACAGGGGACATTTCCAAACTCGAAGAGATCCGGATCGAAAATGGATCGATCACCACCCCCGAACTTCAGTACCAGTCGCTGCAATTTTCTGACATTCAAACTAAATTCTCGCTTCATCAGCTCCATCTGCAAATCCCGCAATTCCAATTCTCTGACTCCCATGGGAAATTTTTTGCCTCAGGCAATTTCAACATCCCTGATCTTATGGGCAAAATCCAGTTGCGCAGTACGCTGGATATCCAACCCCTCGTTCAACAGTTTATCCCCCGACGCGTAGCAGGAGAGTTTACTTTCTATGCATTTCCCCAATTGGAAGCGATTCTGAATCTGAACCTCAAAGCTGAAAAAAACGAAGAAAAATTTCGTTTACTCGGCTCCCTCTCCAGTGAACGCTTCGCCCTGCGAAATGTCCATTTCCAGCGATTTTCCATGGATTTTTCAACAGATGGAAAATGTTTTCTTGCACGTAACATCCACCTTTCGCATTTGTCCGGGAGTTTATCTGCCCAGGTTTTTTATGCGCCGGAGGATTTCAAATTTACTTTCAGCAGTTCGTTGGATCCGCTTGCGTTTCTACCATTGCTTTCCGGCAAGGCTGCGGAAGAATTAGCCAAATGGAAGTTCCATTCCCCCCCGGTCGCACGCTTTTCCGGCAGTGGGTCAAAACCGGATTTTGCCTTCATTACAGCGACTGGCTCTTTGCAGCTCGGCCCTGCAATTTTTCGTGGAATTCCTCTTTTGTCCGCTTCTGCAGATGTCAATATCGCGGATCGCGCATTTACTTATCATAACATTAAATTGACTCGTAAGGAAGGCTCGGCTTCCGGGACATTTACCTACGATTTCGGACGCGGACTCGCCATCCTCCAGGATGTAAAAGGAAATTTGATCCCCGGTGATGTGATCCAGTGGGTCGAGCCGAAAATTTTGAAAGATATTGCCCCCTATCGCTTCAATGCCCCCCCACAATGGGAACTGGATGGGCGTATTCAATTTCGAGGAGGAAATGACACCGACCTGACGGTACTTCTCAATGCCCCCCAGGGAATGTCCTATACCCTTCTTGGAAAAGACCTCCCTGTCGAAAGTACTTCAGGACGTCTTGAGTTTAAACGCCACCTTCTTAAAATCCGCGATGTGAAAGGAAATCTCTTTGATGGAACGTTCACTTTCAATGGCGATGTTTCTATCAAAAAAGAAGATCCCGGCTACTCCGCAACCGTACAACTCGATCGACTCGATTTCGAAAAAGTCACAAAACTTTATTTCAATTACGATGACAGCAACGGACATCTTTCCGGAGATTTTCGTTTTGCAACATCCGGAAAAGATCCTTCAGATATTGAAGGGATCGGAAATTTTCATGTGATGGACGGAGACGTTTTTGCTATCCCGGTTTTTGGTCCACTTTCTTCGATTCTCCATACGATCATCCCCACGATGGGGTATAGCAATGCCCGCGAAGCAACCGCTTCGTTTTCTGTCAAGGATGGCATCATCATTACCGATGATTTCCAGGTAATCGGTCAAAGCTTCTCCATGCTCGGAAATGGAAAATTGTTTTTCCTCGAAGATAAAATCGATTTCAATATCCGCATCAACGCAAAAGGTGTCCCCGGAATCCTCCTCCGCCCCGTTTCCAAACTTTTCGAATATGTCGGCAAAGGCTCATTAAAATCCCCCACATGGTCCCCAAAAATCCTTAATTGATTTTTTTTGGGCTGGATGAATTTTGGGGAATTGTTACACTTTTTTCGTGAAAGATTCTCATTCCATTTCGTTTTCGGGTATTTTTCTGGCATTTATGATGTTAGGATTATCTGCCTGTTCTTCTGTATCCTCTGAGCAATGGGGACAGGAGCAGACAGCGTCTGTTGCCGCTATTCCGCCGGCACCACCCAATGCTCCGTACGGAATTCCTGTTCCAGACCGTCCCGGATTTGTGCATAGCCCTTATTCCGATAGCAAGTCATTGATTGATGTCCGTGGGCTTCCTCCCAACACATCCGTGACTGACCCCTGGAGTGGAAAAATCTTCCTGGTTCCACGTCCATAATCTGAAAATCACAGAAAAATATCCCATTCGATTTTAATCTCATGCATGTTCTTTTCCGTCTATTTCGTTTTCATCCTACCCTGTTAATGACACTTTGCAGCACTTTGTGGATCTCTGCCTGTAGTTCTGTCGATTCATCCAGGAATCAGAAAACGGCAACGCCTGTCCAAACGCTTCCTGCAACGCCGCTCATTGCAGAAGTTCCCCCTCTCGCACCTGCGAGTGTTCCTTTTCCGCATCAGGCTCCTTCTATTCATGCAGAGTCTGCGATCATGATCGATGCCCGTACCGGCAGAACGCTTTATTATAAAAATGCCACTCAAAAACGTGCGGTCGCCAGTACTCAGAAACTCCTCACCGCGATGCTTGTCCTCCAGCGCGGAAATCTTTCCCAATCTGTTGTCACACAAATTGAAGACACGCGCGTAGAACCCTCCAAACTCGGCTATCGCGCAGGTCAGACATTTTCCCGACATCTTCTTCTCAGTGCAATGATGGTAAAAAGTTCCAATGATGTGGCATACACCCTCGCCCGTGATCATTCCGGCTCTATACCTGCATTTTCACGCGCAATGAATCAGTATGCTGCGTCCTGTGGTGCCACCCAGTCTCATTTTGTTAACCCGCATGGACTCACCGCTCCCGGACAATACAGCACTGCACAGGATATGGCAAAAGTCGCCTACTATGCTTACCGCAATCACACCCTCCGACAAATGATGCGTCTTCAGGAACTTTATGTCCCGGTCGGTGGCCGCACGGTCAAACTCGAAGCCACCAACAAACTTCTCGCTCGCTCTCCGATTTATACCGGAATGAAAACCGGTTATACCGTCGCATCCGGTCGGTGCCTCATCAGCAGCGCCTCCTACCAGGGACGCGATGTCATTCTGGTCCAACTCGGCAGCAAAACAAAACATATCTTCAACGATGCCGAATCCATGATGCAATGGGGGCTTCAATCACTTTAAAGCATCTAAATCGTTTTGGAAAGAATCCTGCGGATCGCTTCAATTCTGGAATCTTTTATTTTTACAGTTAATGGGAAAGATGACTGGTTTAAATAAGCATTCATTTTTTCTCTTACCCGATTTTCCGCATTTCTGGCTCGCCGCAACTTTAATGTCCAGGCCGTAACGAATAGAGCTATCAGGAACACAGGAATAATCGAAAGAAAAAGGGATGTCAGCCAGAATCCTGAACCAATAGAAGGATATGATTCCAGAGCAATTTTTGACCAATCCCCTTCCCAGGATTGCCATGCAGCAGGAATGTATTGTCCATAAAGATGAAGAAGTGGCGCACCAAGTAAAAAACAAAAAATGACAGTGGCAACGACTGAAGCGATGATGAGAAAACCGCGATTGGGATAATTTTCTTCCGCTGTTTCGAAAACTTCTTTATTCCAGGTTGCCGCCAGTTCTTCCACGCCGTTAATTTCAAAATCAATAGGACTATTTTTGTCCACTCCTGGAATTCGATTACGAATAGCGGCGAGTGGATCACGCACAGTTTCTGTAACGGTCTGAGCAAGTAAAGGTTTTACCTGATCGCGAAGAGTCTTAACTGCCTCACCTGCACTTTTTTGTCCTTTTACAACGGAATGCCCTGCGAGTAACAAAGATGGAAAACTGCCCCCCACTCCAAGTATCAGACGATCCCAGGCCCCAGTCGTAAAAGAAAGTACTCCCAGTAGAGAACGATAAGGAAAAGCAAGAGCGGGAGTATTTTCAAGTAAATACGCCCGGAAATGGTTTTTGAAAAGAATACGTATTTTTTGAGAATCAGAGAGCAGAAAAGATAATGCTTTTTCTGGTAATATACGAATCGCTTCTTCAAGTTCTTTAAAACAGCCATTCAGCGTACTTACGGCAGGTTTTAGAATTTCTGTACGCCGTTGTTTGTAATGCTTGTATGAGAAGAGCAGTTGCGATGTTGTGGCAGTAATGGCAGCTTCAGGGATTTCCAAAATCCTGCGAAGCATTCCGTGAAGTTCTGTCCGGATGTGTTCCCAGGCATCTTCTACAGATAATTCAGAATTCTTATTTTCAGCATCTGGCAAACACAGTGCTTTCTGAATATTTGCATGAGGGGCGAATTTTTTTAGATTCTCTTCCAATACGTCCCCAAAATCTTTTTTCCATTCTGAGTTATTTGTGGGGCAACGGTTAACTACTGGAAAAATCAATCCCCCATCCGCATTTGAAATAAATGACTGATACTCGTTGCCACGAAGCTTGGTAGCATTGACCACAAGCACTTTTATTCTGGTAGAAGAAAGCGCCATGTTCGCTAATTCCCCACATTCCTTTAGAGCGTCTCCGACACCCGGCGTATCTAACAATAAATAGGGCGTCCCCAGATCTGCCATTTCATTTTGATCGAGATAAATAAAAGATTCCTTACCATCCTCTGAAAGATGTGGACGATGAGGTCCTGCCCATATCAAGCGTCCTGTACGTTTATTGTCTCCCTTCGGAAATATATTTTTTGCTTTTTCCGGATCTTGAATAAAGGTCTGTAACAATCGAGATTTTCCTGCGTTGATATCTCCCACAAACGCAATCGTTGGCAAAGGGACCTCATTCGCTTCTTCAAGTCTTTTCCACTCTGCTTTTGCATTGGTAGTTTCGATTTCGAGTTGAGGTAACCACTCCGCATCACCAAATACCTCGCGACATGCGACAATCGTCGCATCCGCCTCCTCTATATATTCCGCAATACGATATGAGAGCGAGTTCTTCATACAATATGAGATTCCATTTTCTTCCAGCCGTCAGGTAATTCCCTGGCAAGAATTCCCGAAGCAAGTGACATTTTCGTGGGAACTTCCGGATATTTTTCCTTGTCAGAAATATCCTCCGTCTGGCTCTTCCCTGGAATCTCCAGCGATTTATCAATTTCCCGTGGCAATCCGAACGTATCACAACTTGCTGCCACAAAGCGACAATATACAGGGATGGCAATATTTTTTTTAAGCAGATCGTCCAATGCCAACATGGCGCCACCTCCTCCGATAGCAGCGACCCCACCAATTCCAAGAATGCCCAGCAATTGCACTGTAGAAGATGTAAGAATGACAGCGGAAACACCAAGATCCACCAAAGCCAGACATGCGGTCATAAGTCCTAATAACAGAATTACGGGAGCAGCAGCGGCAATGGCTACACGCTTCCATACAGGAATCCCTTTCCATATTTGCTGCGTTTCACGATCCAAATCCTGATCAGAAAGATCATTCTTGCTTTCTATTTTTTGCAAAGCTTGTTTCCACGCTGCTTCCAGCTCTCTGTCACTTACGTCACCAAAATCAATGCCATAAGTTTTTGCATGTTTCATAAAATCGTCCGGTTGAAAAAATTCTTTCCCACGACGATTTTGAAATTTCCCTTTTACCTTTTCTACTTGTTCATAGCCCGCCTGTTGAGGATTTCCGACATTTTTCCATATCTTGTGCACCTCATCCCATCGCGCTCTTATCCGTGTTTGAAACTCCATTGCCGCTCGATTTGCTGATAGTGCGGGTTTTGCCCACCAGGGAGCAGTTCGATTCAGACTTTCCGAAATATTTTTCAATAAGACAGCCGTAAAAGGAATCTTCAATTCTCCTGTTTTATCGGTCATCTGCTCCTCCAGAAAATTTATCAGGTCATGATGTTTTTTTTGTAATGCCATCCGATCCACTTCACAAATTTCCTGAATGATTCTACGCGTGTGTTGTAACTCTGTGTGAAGTGATCTTTTTTTATCCTGTATAGCTTGCGCCCAAAGGATTTCGGCATCAAATTCTTGTAAAGAAATGGGTAACATTCGCTCTGTAGTGATGCCCTCCGCTTCGTTCTTTCCTTTTTCTGGTGATACTTTAAAAAACCAGGGAAAATCTTCTCGGATTTTCGCATTTTTCGCAGCCTCGTGAGGCAATACGTCCTCGCTACCTATCACATCGAAATCATAAGCCGCAAAAATTCCGGTAGCACCAAGCATCCTTTGCATCCCCTGAACATCTTCGTCAGAAATACGTGCTTCTATTTCTGAATCCTTTTTACGAATTTTATTAATCAATAAATATTTTGGCCGATCGGCAAGTTGCTCGTTTAAGATATTCGCCAGACCCTGCAATCTGTCTGCACGCATATCCTGGGTATCCACAAGATAGAGGACTCCATGAATCAGTTTTACTGATTTCTCAACCATCGCCAATCGCTCTTTCAACGGATTCCCGTCAGTGGAACTTTCAACATCGGGACAATCCAGCAGACAAATATTAAGCGCATCAAGCTGCTCATCAAATGCAACCAGAGGAATCTCTATCCGACTTGCCACACCATATTGTTCCTTCGCCTTATCGGGTTCCTCTGAAAGAAATTCCATTTGATTTCCAAAAACGCTCGTCAGTTGGCTTTCAATAGAATTCCAGATATCCTGACTTCCATTCCGATCATCCCAGCTTTTTGGAAGCCAGAACACAAACCGGTTTGTTGCTTCATGATTTCGAATGCCTGTTAAAACTCTTTCTGCGTTATCAGCAGAAAGTAAACTTGCTACACAACTGGACTTCCCCCCGTTCATTGAGCCCATGACTGCGATAATTGGCGCAGGCGCCCTATTTTCCAAGGCTTTCAAGCCTGCAATCAACGAATCCAGTCGGCGTATCTGTTCATCTTGTTTCAACAAGAGTAGAGCCGCCTTCAATGAAAGTTCTCCCACGTTCGGCCATTTCTGTCCAAGTACCGGAACTTTGGAATCACCGATTGCATCTTCCAAAACCTGTGAAATTTTTTGTGCCATTTTCCTGCTTATAGAGATAAATATTCTTCTCTAAAACGTCAAGGCTGCGTGTTCATGGCAATCAGCAGCAGCAATCGCATCCATTCCAGATGGATGCGTATTTTATCTTTTATTTTTGAATTACGACATAACTACCAGATTGCCTGTCTGTGACAGCATTTTTTGATATTTTGTAATATGAGAAAAATGTGCTGAGTAGCTTCTCTTACGTTTTACTGCGTCGGATATCGGCACCGATTCCGCGCAGTTTATCGTCGATTTGTTCATATCCGCGGTCGATATGATAGACACGGTTAATTTCTGTCACGCCTTCTGCGCTCAAGCCTGCGAGCACCAGGGCGGCGGAAGCACGTAAATCACTTGCCATCACGGGTGCACCGCTCAAGGGGTTTCCGCCTTTGATAATCGCACTGGCACTTTCTATTTCAATATTCGCACCCATTCGTTTCAATTCTGCGATATGCATGAAACGTTGAGGAAAAATATATTCCGTTACCACACTGACGCCCTGAGTTTCGCAAAGCAACGCACAGAATTGTGCCTGCATATCCGTTGGAAACCCAGGATAAGGTTCCGTGGTAAGCGTCAACTCTTTCCGCACACTCCCCGAACGCACACGGACATGATCTGTCCCAATCGTCAATTCATGCCCATTTTCAATCAGTGCATTTGTAACTTCTACTAAATGTCCGGGATTCATACGTTGCACGCAGACATCTTCTCCGGCCATCGCTGCGGCCACCAGAAATGTCCCGGCTTCAATTCGATCAGGAATCACTTCATGCTGCGTTCCATGTAACTCTTCCACCCCCTCAATTGTAATCGTTGGGGTTCCGGCACCTGTGATTTTTGCGCCCATGGAATTTAAAAAATTCGCCAGATCCACCACTTCCGGTTCGCAGGCGGCACCTTCAATCACGGTTGTTCCTTTTGCCAATACGGCAGCCATCATGACATTATCTGTCCCTAAAACCGTCGAACCATGTTTGCCATACAAATTAATTTCACTTCCGCGTAATTCTTTGGCAGTAACCAAAACATCTCCGCCCTTCACCTGTACTTCAGCACCCAGTGCTTCGAACCCGCGCAAATGCAAATCAATAGGACGGTCACCGATCACACAGCCACCGGGCAAGGAAACATTCGCTTCCCCCTCCCGTGCCAGCAAGGGGCCAATAATACAAACGGAAGCACGCATTTTCCGCACAATATCATACGACGCTTCCGTCCGGATTTTTTCTGCACGGATGGTCACCACTCCACTTGCCCGTTCCACTTCTGCACCTAATTGCGTCAATATCTGCAACATGTAATGCACATCACTCAAATCGGGAACACGTCGGATCACGCATGTTTCCTTCGTTAACAAACATGCCGCTAAAATGGGAAGTGCCGAGTTCTTGGAGCCACTTACACGCACATTTCCATTTAACTTATGCCCACCATATACTAAAATTTTATCCATAACTTCCTAATACAAACCGTTCAATTCCGTGATAATCCTGCTCTACCGATACAGAGGAGAAATTATTTTGAAGCAGATGGCATACCGCGTCCGCCTGATTATGCCCAATTTCCAAAGCAATTCCGCCATTTTTCTGTAAAACTCCCGGGGCCTGCTCGATCAGCCGTTGGATCAGATCCAGTCCTTCCACGCCACCATCCAGCGCCGAATGCGGGTCATGCTGTACCTCCGTCGCCAGCGTTGCAATCTGATCCGTGGGAATATATGGCAAATTTGCCACGATCCAGTTGAATGGTCCGTCCAACCCTTCCAGCAGGTCACCCTGAACAAGCCTCACTTGATCCCTCACCCCCAACTGCTTCGCATTCATCCCGGCTAATTCCAAAGCCGCTTCCTCTCGATCCACTGCCCATACTTCCAGCCACGGACATTCCAACGCAAGCGTGATCGCAATCACGCCGGAGCCCGTCCCGACATCTACCACGCGTTGTCTTTCTCCCGTTTCATTGAACTGCGCTTTTAAACGTTCTAAAACTTTTTCTACCAGTTGCTCCGTCTCCGGACGCGGAACCAACCCTCTTCCATCACAAATAAATTCTCGCCCAAAAAATTCCACACTTCCCAATAAATGCTGCAGCGGTTCCCCCGCACCACGCCTTTTCACCAATTCCCGCAACGGACCTAGTTCTGTTTCCCCCAACGGACGGTCAAATTGCATGTATAATTCCATCCGACGAATCCCCAACACATGAGACAATAAATGCTCCACATTTAAACGCGGGTTTTCTATTCCGCGTTTTTCAAAATAGCTGGTAGTGGCTTTAATAATCTCAAGAACAGTTTGCATATTGCCTGAATTCTTCAGTCTGGCACAACCGCATGGTTTTAAAAACAAAATTAATAACCTGCGTCAATCTGCGATAGAAAACAGAAGGGTCGATCCACAAATTTACGATGCCAGATTTGCTTCTTCCAGTTGTTCTGCCAGATCGGCAGTGCGCAACGATTCAATCATTTCCTGCATATCTCCCTGCATAAATAAATCCAGGTTATGCAATGTCAGAAGAATCCGATGATCTGTCACCCGGTTTTCCCGGTAGTTATACGTGCGGATTTTTTCCTCGCGTCCGCCGAATCCGATTTGTTTTTTCCGTTGGGCAGCATATTTGGCTTCTTCTTCCCGTTGTTTTTCTTCCAGCAGGCGAGATCTTAGAATCGACAAAGCTTTTTCCTTATTTTTCTGCTGGCTTCGGCCATCCTGGCATCGGACAATTTTTCCTGTAGGAATATGCAGAATCTGGACTGCGGAGTCTGTTGTATTGACTCCCTGTCCCCCCGGACCACCTGCGCGACAAACCTCAATACGCAAATCATCCGGTTTAATTTCCAGATCGACCTCCTCTGCTTCCGGCAAAACGGCTACTGTTGCGGTCGAAGTATGTACCCGTCCCTGTGCTTCCGTTGCCGGAACACGCTGAACACGATGCACCCCGCTTTCATATTTCAAATGCCGGAACACGCCATCGCCGGTCACTTTGAAAATAACTTCCTTATATCCGCCTAGATCGGAAACGTTGCTTTCCAGCATTTCTACCTTCAGCCCCAGGTTTTCCACATAGCGTTGATACATTCGGCACAAATCTCCAGCAAACAAAGCTGCCTCCGTCCCACCTGTCCCGGCACGAATTTCCACAATCGCATCCCGGTCTTCATTTGGATCCGGCGGCAACAACAAGATCTGCAACTGTTTTTCCAGTTCCTCCAGCCGAACTTCCAGTTCCTCATTTTCCAGTTTTGCCATTTCGGCCAATTCCGGATCATCCCCGTCCTGCAACTCTTCATTGTCCTGCAGATTTTTTTTCGTGCGCTTATATTCGCTCCAGCAATCCACCATCTCCTTCACCCGTGCATGCTCCCGCATCACCTCGCGTGCACGCGCCGGTTGATCATAAAATGCCGGCGACCCGATTTCTGCTTCCAACTCTCCAAATCGCGCCACTTTTTTTTCTAATAAAATTTCAAAATCCATATCTCATCCCTCCTTCCAACGCCTCATTCTCATCCAAATAATGCTACAATCCTGCGTCTATTTTGCCAAAAAAAATGGTGGCCGTTTGGATTTCCATACGGCCACCAGAATGATTCATTCGTTTTTATCAATGCCGCAAGGTTCGATCGGTTTCCTTGCCCGCATTTTGTTACGGTCAGTCCGGATAATCAGATTAAAAAAATTTCAGAATATTTCCAGACGTCATGGGCATGGAGTGCCATCAATGGCCTCCAGGCTACTTTTTCCGTCGGTTTGCGTTTACAGAGCCATAACGGCGTGCAAATTTCTCCACACGTCCGGCGGTATCTACAAATTTTTGTTCTCCCGTAAAAAACGGATGACAGGCGGCACAAATACCTATTGCAATATTCTTGACTGTTGAACGTGTGGTGTATTCTTGACCACATGCACAGGTTATTTTCGCTTCCACGTACTCAGGATGAATTTCGGCTTTCATGTTTCTCTAAAAAGTTTGTAAATTTAGCTGCATCATGACCAACTGGCAAGAAAAACATTCATAATTTCCACCGACATGGCTGTAACGCAAAATTTCAAGGGGGACATCATGCCCTCGTATTACCAGATTAGCAAGAGAAAGTTCCACGAGATTGCAATTCGCGATCATCTTGGCGCCAAAATCACTTTTGCAGACCTCGAAACACTGTCTCACGCCATTACCCGGCAATTTTCTCTGGATACCTTGCCTCCCCGATCGGTGATTGCTTTACAGTTGCCGAATCACGCCTGCTGGGTTCCAGTCCTTTTGGCCATTTGGGAAAATAACCATATTGCGGTCCCGGTCGAACCCAGTCTGCCTGCCCCCCGAGCCGCCCAATTATTCCATTCCGTAGGAGCTTACGGATGCATCCATCAATCACAAACCACTACCTCCCAGTCAGATAACGATACCGACCTGATTAAAAACCTCCAATGGACTGCCATTTCTGAATCGGCGTCCTCCCCTTCTGCTCCCACACCTCGACCCGATACGATCCTGATCAAACTCACTTCCGGTACCACCGGATTTCCCGGGCAATACGAATTTTCCTCCGCTCAACTCCAGACCGATTGCATCCAGATTTGTCAAACCATGGGAATTACGCCTAATGATCTCAATTTTGCAGCCATTCCACTTGGACATTCCTATGGATTTGCCTCTGCTGCTTTTTGGAGTCCCGTTGTATTTAACCGATGAAATTCTGCCTTTGAGCGTGCTGCAGGATCTGGAGAAGTCGCGAGCGACCGTTTTTCCCGGCAACCCTACCCTTTTTCGATCGCTTCTGGCGCTCCCCGAAAACCAGCAGTTACCTTCTTCCCTGCGTTTGTTCATTTCTGCCGGTGCCCCCCTGCCGCCCGATCTGCAAGACCGTTTTCATGCACGTTTTGGATACAAGATCCACTCCTTTTACGGTGCTTCTGAATGTGGAGGCATTGCGTATGATGCATCAGAATGTTTAAATCTCCCCCCCGGCTTTGTGGGACAACCCATGCACGGAGTCAAAACAACACTCTCTTCTCTGGAAAACGACCCGACGAACGCATCCAGTTTTTTTGAATTAACCCTTTTCAGCGATGCTGTTTGTTCCGGTCCTCTCGGAAAAACGGATTACCCCGGAAGTTTTCAACCCAGTGATATTCTGGAGGAAATAAAATCCCCTGCCCCCGGATTTCGTATCGCCGGACGCCGTTCTGAAATGATCAATATCGCCGGACGTAAGGTGAGTCCAATTGTGATCGAAACCGTGCTGCTGCAACTTGAAGGCATCGAACAAGTGGTTGTTTTCAGCATCCCCTCAGCAAGTTCTCGCAATGAGGACATTATCGCCGCAATCGTTTCCACGCACGACATCCCACGGAAAACTCTCCTGCAACACTGCCAGACCCATCTCGCTCCCTACGAAATCCCACGACATTTCTGGTCCGTTCCGCAAATTCAGGTCGATAACCGTGGAAAAATCAACCGCCAATCCCTCGCACAGAAATTTCAGGATGAGCATACATGAAGCTGGCTTACCGCTTCGCCACCAGATCATAGCCTCGCCAATCGGAAATCTGAACGTCCGCGAATGCTCCCACGGGCAATTCCTTGTCCACAAAAACGGTTCCATCGATTTCTGGAGCATCCATCTGAGTTCTGGCCACACCGGGTTCTTCTACTAATACGCGAATAGATTTCCCGACCTGATTCTGGTTAATTTCTTCTGCAATCCGTTGCAAAGCAGCCATCGCGGTATTCCATCGACGTTTTTTCACCATGTGATGGACCTGCCCCTCCATTTTATATGCCCGGGTCCCTTCTTCCTTCGAATACCGAAACACCCCAGCTCGATCGAATTTTGCCGTTTCAATAAATTCCAGCAATTCTTCAAAATCTTCCTCGGTTTCTCCCGGAAATCCAATAATAAACGTTGTTCGAATCGCCAGGCCCGGAATCCCTTCCCGCATCCGCCGAATCAAATCCCGAATATAATCCCCGCTGGTTTCACGACGCATCAACCCCAGCATCCGATCAGAAATATGCTGTAAGGGAATATCCACATACTTCGCGACTTTCTCACATTCCGCCATGGTTTGAATCAATTCATCACTCCAGTGCGCCGGATGCGTATATAATAGACGAATCCAGAAATCCCCTTCAATTTCGTTCAAGGCGCGCAATAAGGTTGCCAACGATTCTCCCCGACTCGAATCGACCGGACTCCGTGGGTTCGGACGCACATCTTCCCAGCGATCCATCCCAAAATATGTTGTATCCTGCGAAATCAAATTAATTTCCTTCACCCCTTCCGCAACCAGTTGACGCACTTCCCGTACGATCGATTCCTGAGTACGGCTTCGGTGGCGTCCGCGAATCTTCGGAATAATGCAAAACGAACAGGGATGGTTGCACCCTTCCGCAATCTTTACATACGTGAAATGTTTTGGAGTCAGACGAAAACGTGGCGTATCATAATCCGGAATATACATGGGT